>JAKVBR010000112.1 GCA_022447165.1 Phycisphaerales bacterium
GCAATGCGTAGATGATGAGATTTAACCCAATAAAGAGATGGGTAACAGTCGGTTGCCTTCGATGTTGTAATGTCGTTCCAAGCGGAATCAGCATTTATCTATTGTACGCTTGGTTTTTTGGCAGAATTTGCTAAAATAGTCATTCTTGGTGACATCTTTGTCATTGTTGGAAGAGAACTTAGCAGAGGAGGCTCTTGATGAGCAGCGCAATGCAAGAAATGCATGTAGATATTGGTCTTGTTAACACGATTGTTGCACGTTCTTCACTCTCATTTATTGATGGTGAAAAGGGAATTTTAGAATATGTCGGTTACGACATTGATTCGCTCGCTCGTCACAGTACATTCGAAGAAACTGCATATCTTTTATGGCATCAGCGACTCCCAAGCAGTAGCGAACTCCAATCGTTCTCAAGCCAACTTCAACTCAATTACGATCTATCCGAGTCAATGTGGGATATGGTTGTTTCTCTTCCTAGAGATGCGAGTCCTATGCACGCGCTTCGTACGCTTACATCTGCGCTAGCACTTGAAGATCCCGCAGCAGATGACTCAAGCCCCGAAGCAAACATGAGAAAGTCGATCTCAATGCTCGCGAAGATTCCTGCATTTATTGCTGGTTTTGATAGACACCGCAAAGGTCTTGACTTAGTTCGACCGAACCAAGATGTTTCAATTGCTGAAAACTTCCTGTATATGCTTAACGGCGTAAAGCCAACAGAGCGAATGATTAGAGCAATGGACATTTGCCTCATTCTTCATGCTGATCATGGATTCAATGCTTCAACATTCGCTTCACTGGTCACAATTTCGACGTTAAGCGACATGTACTCCGCTGTTACCACAGCCATTGGCACGTTGAAAGGCCCGTTGCATGGCGGAGCAAACCAAGGCGTGATGTATATGCTCAATGAAATCGACTCTATCGATGATGTTGAATCATATGTCATGAATAAACTTACAAATCACGAAAGAGTCATGGGATTCGGACACCGTGTTTACAAAGCATATGATCCTAGGGCAACATACTTAAAAACTTTTGCTGAAGGCATAGCAGAAGACACTGGAAACATGGAACTCTTCAACATGAGTAAGAAGATTGAAGAGATCATGGATCGAGAAGTTGGCGCAAAAGGCATTTATCCAAATGTTGATTTCTATTCCGCAACAACTTACTACTCATTAGGTCTGGATTTAGATTTGTTCACTCCACTATTTGCAATGAGTAGAGTTTCAGGATGGACAGCGCATTGCCTTGAGTATCTTGAGGACAACAGATTGATTCGACCTCGATGTACATATGTTGGTCCCCATGAGTTGAAGTACGAGCCGATTTCTAACCGCTGATTACTGAGTATATAAAAGCAACCTGTCATGCGACAGCAATAGGATGTCCTCCTTGCCGTCGCCTGTAAAATCATCGATTTCAATTTGGCTTGGTTCCCATTCCCGAGGATCGCCACCAGAGAAAATCTTCGTTTCGAAGATTTTAAAACTAGTCGCGTAGAGCATCTTGCCCTCTTCGGAAAACGTGAAAATCTCTAACATCTGCTCTCCTGCGTCGAGAGATGCCATATCACTGTAACCGTCACTGTTGAAATCACCAACTGCAAGTTCATGCTGAACTCGTCGATCTTCATGGCTACGCCATGACTGTTTTTCATCCATCACAACACGCTCGCCTGCAAGTTGAATGATTGCGTAACTTGAATCACCAATCATCATGACATCTTGGATCGCATCATTTGTAAAATCTCCTGCATACATCATACCGAAGGGGTACCCAGAAATGAACAATGAATCACCTTCATGCAACTTGCCATCATCATTGAGTTCGATTGAAATGATTCGTTCATTTTCTTTGTCAGACACGAAGAACGAGTCGTCATTACTGACAATGGACACTAAATCTGAATCACCATTCTCTAAGTTAATCTGTTTTACGACCTGCCAGCCGCTTGCATCTTTAGAATCACTTTCAGTTGAAAAGCGAACTGCTCTTACAAAATTATCGTATGCAATCACTAACTCGTTTTGACCATCCCCATCGATATCGAACGTTGCTGTGTTTTCGCCAGTTGCATTACGGACTAAACCATACTGACCCATGTCAGTAGAATCTAGAATCTCATATCCGTTTTCAACTGACCTTAACATCTTCATTGGTTTATCACGTGTGAGAAGCAAAATATCTTCTTTTCCATCTTGATCAGCGTCAAAACTAAGAATGACATCTGGTCCGCGTGACAATGAACCCAGTTCTATTTCATTGATGACTCCATCATTCCCAATAACTTCAATGAGGTAGTTTCTCTTCTCTTTTGAGATGACGATTATGCTATCGCCATTGAGCGTTGTTACTGAAATTGGCGTATTCCCCTTTTTCACTTCAATAGGAGTTGGAAAATCAAGTGAATTGGATGAAAGTTGAGAGTATCCTAATATTCCTTCCTCTTCACTTAAGACATACAGTTCATCTATGCCGTCTCCATTCAAATCACTAACGGTTAATGAAGTGACATCTGAAACAGTGGGTGAAGAAACGCCTTCACGAATTCCATCTTGTTCATCTTGAAGGTAAACAACGATAGTGTTGTTCTCGGGGTTCGTTGCAATGAGATCTGACAATCCATCCCTATTAACGTCAGCGATGAGCTGTTTGCGTTTGCCTTCGCCTTCAAATGGATAAATTTCAAGCGGAACCTCTCTGTCACCTATTTCTTCTATCAAATGTTGTTCTAACTCATATAGAACAATTCTTCTAGACGATCTTTCAATTGTTGCCATTAACGCTTTGCTGTTGTTTGGCAGGGATATAGAAGCAAATTCTCTTAAAGGGGACATTTCAAATCGATGCTGAGGCCCAATTGCACGATGACCATCTTGTTCATGAATCAACCATAATCGGATTGGTTCAGAACTGTCTGGAATAATTCCCACGATATCATCCAAGCCATTGCCATCATAATCTGCATACTCGAATGCCAAGACCCTATCCTCAGTATTCAATTGAATGGGTTTGCCAAGCGAACTGCCTTCTAATGGGAACAATGTTATATCCCCATTAACGACGGTGATGATTTCAGAAGCATCATCTCCAACGAGATTTGCAATGCTAAACGCGCTAAAGTTTGCCCCTAGATCTTTTACTTTATGTGTACGCGACTTTTTGAAAGTCGCATCAGATTGTTGTTCAAGAATAACAATGACATTTGGATTACCTGCATACAAGATGTCAGTTAAGCCATCATTGTTAACATCATGCAGGACTAGGGCAACAACTTGGTGGGCGACCATGACATGTTTTTTTTGATATCTCCAATGTTCAGGAATCTCATTGAGCCGGCTTGGTAGTTTTTCAACCGTTGAATCACCATCCTTCTTCTGAAGCAATAACTCAATACGACTTCTTTTATTGTTCACCACGATGACATCAAGAAGGCCGTCCCCATTCATATCACCAGAATACATAGGACCTGCGTGGTCACCGATCTTAATGACTTCTAGCGAATCAAAACCAAAATATTGGCCTAAATCATCACCAGCAGGATTAAAACTAAAGAAAAGGGCAATTGAGATAAAAGCTTGTAACATGAATTCTGCCTTAGGTTGTAAATTATGATCTCCTTACAGGATATTCAGAATTTAAATGAAGGAACACCACTTTATGTTAAAAGTCATACTTTTCATGATTACGATTCAATGTCTTGTGACACATGTGCAAGCTGATACTGTGATTCTAAAAAGTGGTACAGAAATTAAAGGTGAAGTCATCAAACAGTCTGCGACTCACTTATGGATTGATATTGGGCACGACGTCATCCCCATAGACATGATTCAAGTTGAAAATTTAATCATGGATGATGTCGATAGTGAAACTGTATCTGAATCGCAACCTACACTTTTTAAGACAAGTGATTCACTTCTTGAACGGATTCCGCAATCTCAAGCAACTATTGTTGGCCCATCAGTCATTAAAGTTTCAACTCCCGGCGGTCTTGGTTCTGGCGTTATGATTAATGAAGATGGTTTTGCGATCACGAATGCTCATGTCATCCAAGGCGAAACTGACCTAGAAGTCACAGTATGGCTTCCACAAGAAGATGGGTCGCTCCAAAGGACAACCATCGAAGAAGTTGAGATCATTGCAATCAATAACCACTTAGACTTAGCTCTACTGAGCATTACTCACCCTGAAGATATACCATTTGACTTTTCATTCTTAGAGAAAGCAGAATCAATCGTAGTCGGGCAACCCGTATTTGCTATTGGCAACCCACTTGGCCTTGAACGCTCAATGAGTCAAGGTGTCATTTCAACGAAACAACGTAGTTTTGATGGTTTGACATATATTCAAACAGATGCAGCAGTCAACCCAGGCAATTCTGGGGGACCACTCTTTAATACGAAGGGCGAAGTAGTTGGCATCACAAACATGGGAATAACAGCCGCAGAATCGCTCAATTTTGCTATTCCCACTCGTTATGTCAAAGATTTCATCAACAATCGTGAAGCATTTGCGTATGACTCTAAGAATCCAAATTCAGGACACATCTATCACAAGCCCCCACAAAGAACAAAGGAAGGCATTTCACCAATATTGCAAGATGGTACAGGTGAAGTGCATTAAGAGAAGCAGTTAAAGGAACCAGCTATGTTTATACACTCATTAATTCTTACAACTTTAGTAGTCGGTAGTGACTTTTCATTAGATAAAACATTGCCTGATACAGCAATTGCCCTTCTTGAAACAGATAATCTTAACGAAACTGTTGAATCACTAGAAGACATTGGTTTATGTAGTTTCATCTGCGAAACACTCTTTCAAGGCGACCCTTTTGAGATTATGGGTACTACAAAAGAAGAATTCATGTCTGCAGTTAATTTGCCAGATGAAGAATCACTTGTTACTCCTAATGGCTATGGAGCATTAGCACTATATCCTGTCGTGGATTATGAGATTGGTTCAGTTGCATTGGGCGCACTTTTTACAGTTGAGTTAAAAAATGACAATTGGGCCAATGCTATCGATAAACATATTGAAAAGATTGATGGTAATAATTTGACCATTGAATCAGTAAGACTGCTTGACAGAAAGGTTTGGATGATTTCATCAGAAAACTCAATCTCCCTAAGTACTGGAGCTGAACAGTTTGGACTTGGAATAGATTCTATTAGTAAGTTTTATCTCGGAACATCTGATGGCTATCTCGTAGGTTGTACAGAGCCAGATGCAATGGCTTCATTTTATAGTTTTCTTGATGGTGAAAATATTGACCAGCCCTTAGTCGATAATGAAACATATCAAGCTGTTAAGTCAAAGATTAAATCTGATGACAATCATGCTACTTCAGTAGTTATGCTTGAAAACTTAGCTGATGCAATGATGCAAATGGATTCATCAGGCATGATGATGATGATATCTCCAATGGCTAAATCACTTATTGGTGATATAGATGCTATTGCCCAATCATCTAATTTCAATGCTTTAGATGATATGAGCATGGAGATGACAACTGGAATTCAAATGAATAATGGGCGAAGCGGTTTGTTAGGTTTAATAACAGATTCTGACAACTCTTCTAAAGCATCTACTCAAATTGACGATACAACTTTGTATTACTTTACAATGGATGTTGATTTTAAAGGTCTACCAAATCTTTTTCAAAATA
>JAKVBR010000113.1 GCA_022447165.1 Phycisphaerales bacterium
CATCAGTGCCCCACTGAGCAATGATTTCAAGGATGTCAGAAACGTTGACTGAACCGTCGCCGTTCACATCTTCATCACATCCACCATCATCGTCGCAGTAACTGCTTGTGAGTTCAACGCCGTCGACGGCTGCTTCAATGATTGAGCCCTCGCCGAGGTCGCCACAAACGAAGCGAACTTGGAAGTCATCGCTTGGTTCAAAACCGTCAACCATTGAAAGGTCGTACTCAACGAAGTACCAACCACCACTTGATTCTTCTACTGGTCCAACTGTTTCAAGGTTTGACCATGTCATGCCACCATCACTTGAGATGTCAACATAGAAGTAATCATTGTTAGCTTCAGCGCCACTACAGCTTGCTCCGTTGTTGTACCAACGGTAGTAACTGAGCATTGGCGTATCAGTTGCGTCCATTGTTGGTGAATACAACGTTGTTGTACCACCATCGACATCTTCAGTGCCACCGTTACCTGTGACATAACACATGCCAGAGCCGTCAGCATCTGTTGGAGCGTCACATCGAACACCGCCTGCAGATGGCATGACTCGTACCCATGCACCTTCTGTAACATCTGACTCAACTGTCCAACCTTCATCTGTTTGGAAGTCGTCATCAAAGACCACATCAAATCCGTTGTATGCCGATGCGCTAAATGTGTAGTCAGGAGCTCCATTTGGACTCGTGACATCATCACCATCGATAGTTGTAAATGAAACATACCAGTCAACCATTACACCACAATCAAACGATGGGAATGTCGCTGTGTACATCATTGAACCATTGTAATCAAGTGGCATTGACATCCAACCTGAACCATCGTTGTAGTTTAAATCGCCGGTGCCATCTGGTGATGATGTGCCGTCTTCAACCATGAGTGTTACGGAAGTGCCACCATTTGGATCAAGCAAATCTGGTTGACCATCAGGCCATGTGATGACAAGTGGTTGACCGTCTCCACAATCGCCATCGCCAGGACCATCAATTTGAAGAGTACCACTACCAGAAGCTGAACTATCCCAACCACCAACTCTAATCTTATATGTTTCACCACCGACAACATTAAACACAACATTTGAGGTGTAATTATCACAGCCATCAGCATCACCATTGCACGCAACTTGTGACATGTTGTCACAATCTCCTTGATAAACAACAATATCACTGTCAAAAGTTATAGCGTTGCATGTTGAGACACTCATTTCACCGTTATCACATGCGACATAAGTAAACCAAACATCAGCATTCATATCGCCGAGATAAGTTCCTACGCATTGATCTTCGTTGTATGGGACGCTGTCTGAGATTGCGCCAACAGTTGAGAATGCAAAGTCTCCATCTGTTACTTCACGAGCGTCTTCACAGAAGTCATTGTCGAGTGGCTCTGGAAGGTCGCCCATGCTGTGCATGTTCATCGCTTCAAGAATGGCAACTGAATGAGGCGTACCATTATCCAAATCACCATCATCGTCATCTAGTATTAACCAATCCAGAGTAATTGAAGGATCAATAGAAGTTCCTGTATGCATCATAATTGCATTGATTGCAAGAGATGCAACAATATCAAGACCCTCACCTGGATGAGCTGCTTCAACAGTTTCAAGCGCATCCCATACACAACCTGAGATTAACTGACCGCAATCATGTATACCTGAACAACTCCCGCCATATTGACGGTTATTGTCTGCATTTCTAATTCCGTTCTCACAGTCATTGCTATAAAAACCTCTTGCAAGTTGGGAATCTCCACTTATAAGAACACCCATGACATCACCCATGCCTTCACCATATTCACCTTGGCCACTTCCAGCTACTGCTACCAGGTGATGCCCATATTCATGGTGGACAATAACTGAATAAGCCGTATTGGAACATCCACTTCCAGAGTTATAGAAGTTTATGGAGGAATAATCATAAAACGCATTGCAAGTTCCACTCACGCCTGTATTGACAGGAAAACCTTGTTGATTTCCAATTGTTGGATAGTTTGGAGAATAGTAAAGCGTGAAATCACGCACAATGTTTGAATGCATATATGCGTTCACCTGTGCTCTTACTTGTTCATTATTGTTTGATTCATTATGCATGAAGTATGGATCGGATTGGGTAAGAGACACATCTGTGCCAGATTGGTTATCAACATTAAACCATACACCGTCAAGAGTAGAGGTAATGTTTCCAACGCCATTAATTGTAAAATCGCCATTTTCATCTGCGTAAACCGTCTGACTCCCTTGTGTAACGCGAGCATAAGGCATTCCCATAGCTGATTCAACTTCGCATACATCAGCACCTGAACTTTCAGTCGCCATACCCGAGACATTTCCGTCTACGTGAAGAATAAGGTTCTTTTCATAAAGGACTTCGCCTGTCAAAGCATCGACGACGAGTTCAAATTTTCGGTAGTTATCAAAGTCCCATGCCCCGCCATTTGTTGCTTGGAAAACAAGTACTGCAACTGGTTCACTGTGACCAGTTTCTTCAGTTCCAGCGTAAACCATAAGTTCTGGCATGGTGACAGTTGTGCCACGTCCAAGATGAGTCGCTGCAGACATGAGGGCAACAGCTTCACTTGCGACAGCTCGCTTAGGAGCTTTAAAACCTTTAACATCTTTTAAAACAGTAGTTGCGCTCACTGCCGGGTAGTTCTTTGCATTGCGAACCAGAACCATTAAGCGTGAGTCATAAACAGGAAGACCGCCAACGGTTTGTGTGTAGTAAAAGCCAGTAAATTTATATTTACCAGTTTGATGGTTGTACATCAGACCTTGCTCATGCCTGCCATCAATAAACGGACCTTGTTCAATAAAGCCGTTAGCATCAGCATTCAGTGCTACCGCCCAATCACGAACAAACGCATCAGCTGATGCTTTAGCAGTCATACCAGTTGAAAGTTGCTTATCAACAATTTTGTGGATGCTTCCAGCTCTATCCATCATACGCATACGGGGATGAGATTCCCTCATTTGGTTCATAGAGATAGATGCTGCAGTGTCAGCTGCATAATTCGTAGTAGTACCTAAAAGTAATGAAGTTACAACTACCGCAAATATTGAACTAGTTTTCATGGTCTCTCGCTTCCTTTAAATTTGAAAAAATCGTTTTACCACTGAAATATACCCCTTTTTAGTTTGTCAGGTTTCAGGTTTTTTACAAGCAAAAAACCTTTTTTTTGATTTTAAGGGATTTAAATGCGTTTTTTAAGGGACTATAAATTCTCTTAATCTTCACAATCACCCCATGAGGCAATCACAATGAGGAGATCTCCAAGATCGACAATGCCATTTTCGTTGACGTCATATGCCTCGTTACTCTCATCCCAGTGGTCAATGATGAGCAGAACATCAGTGATGTCGATGAATCCATCAAGGCTGACATCCCCTTGGCATGGAGTGTCGGGTGAGCATTGTTGCAAGCCAAAGACAATTTGTCCATGTCCATAACTGTCTGCATTAAATCCACCGACGCGAATGTAATACGTGTCGCCCTCAGTCACCTCGAGGGTTAACTCGCTCGTAAATCCAGCGCAACCCGAACCATCGCCATTGCACCCAACTTGATTGAGCGTTTTGCACGTACCGTTGTATACAACGAGGTCTGAATCGAAATTCACTGTGCCACATAAGCTGACAAGCAGTTCACTTGACTCGCATGCTTGATACTTAAACCAAACATCTGATTTCACTTCACCTAGGTAATCCGAAATGCACATTTCATTATCAACAGGAATGTTGTCAGAAATTGCATCGTAAGTCGAAAAGTTATACGCACCTGTTGAAACTTCAAATGCGGTGTCACAGAAATCGTTATGAAGTGGCTGGCAATAATCTGTGCAGTTTGAACCTATGCCATCGAACTGACCGCCTGCATTTTCACAATCAACTTGCGAAAGTTCATCGCACTCTGTTCCTAAACAACATGCAAACTCTGCACTTGGATTGCACCAATCAAGATCGCATGTAGTATCAATTCCTAGGAACAAACCATCGGCAAACAAACATGTGTTTGAATCAAGTTCTGCGCATGTGCCAATATCATCAATACAACAAGCTCCGGGTTCGTCCGGTTCGCAGCCACCAGTTGCACAAAATGTGCCTATTCCTAGGAAAATACCATCAGCATCTCCACAGTCTTCCTCAGTTAGTTCTTCACATACTTCATCTTCAAAACAGCATGAGCCATTTAAGAATTGGTCACATTCAAGTGAACACGAAATGCTGTTAAGCAAATAATTTTCCATTGTTTCACGTACTTGCGGGTGGAATTCAAGAACTACGTTTGAGAGACCACCTGAGCATGTATGACAATAACTCATGATTGTTCCGCCAAAAGCATCTGTACAGTCGCCGTTTCCGCAGTTATCAATTGGTGGAGAATAATTGTGCGTATGCCATGTTCCACAGTTATGACCTTGTTCATGCGCAATAACCATTATGTCCCAATTCTGATAGGAGTAATCTTCGAGCGGTTGTGGGAAGTATCCATTTAAGTTTGCTGATACTGCATATCCTTGTGGAGAACAAACTGCACCAACATATGCCATCCCGCCACCTAAATTTCGCCCGCTAAAGAGATGAGCCAAGTGCCTTGGAACATCAGTCATGTTCTCTTGCCAGTATTCTCTGAACTGCCCTAGTTGAGGACCAGTGTCATCTGCATTCCAAGGATCATTTGGGGCGTCCCAAAGTCGTAGAAAAGAGATGTGCATCGCAACATCAATATCATTTTGGTAAATTGATGAAACTGCACCAACAACTGTTGCTGCATATTCGCCTGAGGCGCTGGTATCACCAGCAAAGAGACTACCAGTAAACTCCCAGTCAGTATCAATTGCAACTTGCAATGCCAAACAATCACCCAGTTGCGAGCGAGCGACTTGTTGCTTTCTCTCTGGCAAGATGACATCTTCAACTTGACATTGAAATTCCGCCCAGTTCATTTTCTCAGGATCAACGCTTGTGATGTTGTATACAAAAGTTGTATCAAGTTCTGGGTGTTGAGTTAAGACAAAAGTTTCACTTTCGGTTGTAACAAAACCGTTGCTTACATGCTCGCCGAAAGCAAGGAATACATGTGTGTCTGGCTGTTTATAAACTGAACCGCGTAGCAAAACGAGATCTGGTCTCTCAATATGATGCCCCACAGTTTGACCATTTTTGAGTTTTTTGCCAATCACGACTTCTGCGTTTTGCGTAAATACATCAAAGCGCTCTAGTTGTAGATCAACGACGCCATCTTCACCAAGTGGGAATTGCCGAACAATGACATCCGCGCCAAGCGGAATTGATTCAAGTTCGTCTTGTTCTATCTCAATACTGACGCCGCCAAAAGATGAAATGTAAGACGGCGTTTCAACATCGTTTTCGACTGAAAACTCATGAGGCGCGATGGCGAGCAAGCTTGATAGACACAGTGATAGAAACATGTAAAAAATGACTCCGAAGTATTACCCTAATCATTACTCAATATAGGGTAAAAAGCAAGTAAAAACGCGGAATTAAGCATACAGAGTCTAGCCCTTAAGAGCACAGTCCCCAAGCATCGATTAGCGTAAGTGCATCCCCCACATCAATATAGCCTGAATCATTCA
>JAKVBR010000114.1 GCA_022447165.1 Phycisphaerales bacterium
ACTCGTCGAACCAAGAATCATTCATTACATGAAAACCCTTTTCCCCCACTCCATCGTCACCCCAAGAATTTTCAACGCGCCACTTTCGAGGCACACCATCGTGCACATCAACTCCAGTAAAGAGAATTGCATGAGTCATGAGCGTTTGGTGATAATCAAGTCTTTCTGCCTTAGTTAGGCCCAACTCTGTGCCGTATACGCCTTCATAGTTAAACAGTGACGAGTCCCAAATGCCAACATCGCGTCTAAACATTTTGCCGACATCACAACCCATCCAAACGGGCTTGCCATCTTCAAGCATCTTCTTAGTGAGGGTTTTCATCGAGTCGGTATCGATGTTGAGGTACTTCACAAGTTCACCACCAACGACGTTGCCCAGACATTCGACTGTGTATGTTTGCATGAGCGGCGAACTGTCACGCGGGTCATTCACGACGCACACATACTCGTCAAGCGATGTTTCGATGTATTCAGAAGCAAATTCAAGGGGCGTCATTTCGCCTTTGTCGTGGAACTGTTTATCTTTATCTTTCCACTGCCAGTTGAATGTTTGCGGCGGCGTTCCAAGGTGAATACAGAGAATTCGCCAGATGCCTTTCAGCACTTCGTTTCGAACTGCCTCAGGGTCACCTTCGCAATTTCGAACTTGCATGGCACCGTCGCGAAGTTTCCACTTCAGAATCATGTTCATCTTTGCAGTGCATGATGAACTTTCTGTTTCCGGCATTGCAGTTTTTGGAACGAGTCCGTGTTTCTTCACCATATTGACAAACATGTTCCATTGTCCACCGTCACCAATTGGATCATTCAGCAAGAATGCAACAGTGCGGTCATCGACTGGTCTGTCTGCTGTTTCAATGATGTGTTGCAAAAACCAATTCGCTCGTTCAAACTTGTCCCAGAACATCGCCCAGTTTTGACTGAATTCAAATGACTTGACATTCATCTTTTCCATTGCTGGAACGCGGAGCATGTTGAGGGCTGCAAAGAGCCAGCAACGACCTGATTTCTTTTGGTTTGTGACTTTCCAGTCATCAAGATGTGTTGAAAAAGTGAAGTCAGTTGACTGCACGACGTCGCGGACGAGTGCGATGTCATCGATGGTATTCATCGTGACCGCATTTTGAGCGACTTTTGCGGACGCATCATGTTCAAATGCGTCTCGGAATGTTTGGATTGTTTCAGTGGTCACCGGTGTTTGGGTAATAGTTGTCATAAGACCCGTATTGTAGATTGAAAGACGCTCCGCGTCACCCAAAAAACAGAGCCCCTTTGCAGGGGCTCTGGATGGAACCTATTTTATTGGGTTAGGTTCCGAGGGAGGGAGGTAAGTTAAATGAGCATTAGTCGTCTTTGACTTCGTACTCTGCATCGATGACATCGTCAGCGTTTGCTTGTGATTCGCCATCTGAAGCACCTGCGTCACCGGCATTTTGCTGAGCATCAGCTGCAGTCGCTTCATAGACTGCCTTGCCGAGTTCTTCAGCACTGCTACCGAGTTGGTTGAGTGCTGCTTCAATCGCATCCTTGTCGTCACCTTTCAACGTGTCTTCAAGGTTTGATATTGCAGATTCAATGTTACCGCGTGCTTCTTGTGAGATTTTGTCACCATGTTCTTCAAGTGACTTCTTCGTTGAGTGAAGCAGCATTTCTGCTTTGTTCTTCGTTTCAACGAGTTCGCGGCGTTGCGTGTCCGCTTCAGCGTGCGATTCTGCATCGCGTTTCATTGATTCGATTTCATCATCGCTGAGACCTGACGAACCCTTAATTTCAATCTTCTGACTCTTGCCGGTCGCTTTGTCAGTCGCTGAAACTTCAAGGATACCGTTTGCATCGATTGCAAATTCCACTTCGATTTGCGGCATGCCGCGTGGTGCAGGCGGAATGTCAGTGAGGTCGAATCGACCGAGCGAACGGTTGTCAGCTGCAAACTCACGTTCACCTTGCAACACGTGAATCGTCACGGATGATTGATTGTCTGCTGCTGTTGAGAACGTTTCCTTCTTTGAAGTTGGAATCGTTGTGTTTCGTTCGATGAGTTTCGTCATCACACCACCGAGTGTTTCAACACCGAGTGAGAGTGGTGTCACATCGAGCAACAGAACGTCTTTCACATCGCCAGTAAGGACGCCGCCTTGAATTGCAGCACCAACCGCGACGACTTCATCAGGGTTAATGGACTTATCGAGTTCCGCAGTTTGGAAAATCTCTTTTGTGATTTCTTGAACCTTTGGAATTCGTGTTGAACCACCGACCATCACGATGTCTGACACTTCAGATGCTGAAAGACCAGCGTCTTTGAGTGCTGCTTCGCATGGTTTGCGAAGGCGGTCAAACAAGTCGCTACAAATGGATTCAAATGTCGCGCGAGTGATTGTGACTTGCAAGTGTTTTGGACCATTTTGGTCAGCAGTAATAAATGGCAAGTTCACTGAGGTTTCTTTTTGTTGTGAAAGTTCACACTTTGCTTTTTCTGCGGCCTCTTTCAAACGCTGAAGTGCCATTGGGTCTGTTCGAAGATCCATTGACTCTTGCTTTTTGAATTCATCTGCAATGTAATCGATGAGTCGTTGGTCGAAGTCGTCGCCACCAAGGTGTGTGTCACCATTGGTTGCCATTACTTCAAAGACGCCGTCACCGATGTCTAGAATCGAGACGTCGAATGTACCACCACCAAGATCGAAGACTGCAATCTTTGCATTGGTTTTCTTTTCAAGACCATATGCAAGTGCAGCAGCCGTTGGCTCGTTGATGATTCGCTCAACTTTCAAGCCAGCGATTTCGCCTGCGTCTTTTGTTGCTTGACGCTGAGCGTCATTAAAGTACGCTGGCACTGTGATGACCGCACGGTCAACTGATTCGCCAAGATAATCTTCGGCGACTTTCTTGAGTTCACCAAGAATCATCGCTGCGACTTCTGGTGGCGTGTATTCGTTATCACGAACGCCAATCTTGACAAGGTCATTGTTACCACCAATGACGTTGTAAGGCACCATTGTTTCTTCAGACTTTACTTCGTCGTGACGACGACCCATGAACCGCTTCACGGAGAAAACAGTGTTCGTTGGGTTGGTCACTTGTTGGTGTCTTGCGGGCTGACCGACAAGTCGTTCATCCTTGTCGGTAAACCCGACGACGGATGGTGTTGTTCTGTTACCAGAACTGTTAATAAGAACCTTTGGCTGATCGCCTTCCATGACGGCGACGACCGAGTTTGTAGTTCCTAAATCAATACCTATAATTTTTGACATATTCAATACTCCTTTTGAGGACGCGCGTTCTTGGACGCTTTGCGGCCTCGACCTACTATTACGCAATTGGGATGCCAAACTCAGGGGAAATTTATGGCTTTTTTTTGACAATTTAACGGTCAAAATGCTTCAAACTCCCCTTTTGTCATGCCAGAATGGCGGACATGCGTATTGGCGACGTCCATTTGGCTTCAAACGTCTTTTTAGCCCCTATGGCAGGGATTACGGATTTACCCTTCCGTTTGCTCTGTCGATCGCTTGGCGGCGTCGGGCTCGCGGGTTCTGAGTTGTTAAATTGCCATGCGATCGTCAAACGCATTCCGAAAGTTATCGAAAAGGCGACGCCGCACCCAGACGACACCCCGCTCTTTATACAGGTCTACGGAAACTGCGAAGACCCACTTCCTGAGGCAGCAGCATGGGCAGCAGACCAAGGGGTCGCGACTGTGGACATCAACATGGGATGCCCCGTAGACAAGATTTGCAAGAAAAACGGTGGGTCGCTTCTACTTAAGACGCCACATAAAACTGCAAAACTTGCTGAGGCGATTGTCAAAGCAGCAGCCCCGACGCCGGTAACAGCGAAGGTGCGACTTGGATATGAAAAAGATGAATGCAGCGCGCCCGCTCTTGCGCAGTTACTTGAAGATGTCGGCATTCAAGCAATCACTGTCCATGGCAGAACTACGCATCAAATGTTCAAAGGGCAAGCCGATTTAGACGGCATTGCAAAAGTCGTCGATGCAGTGTCAATTCCAGTCATTGGCAACGGCGACATTTTGTCTGCTGAAGATGCAGAGCGAATGTTTACGCATACAAAGTGTGACGGCATCATGATTGGGCGAGGAGCAATGCGAACGCCTTGGCTTTTCGATGACATTGAACGCCACATGCAGGGCTTGCCTCCAAAAGAACGAACGCGAGAAGAAAAACTTAAAGTGATTCTCAAACACCTTGAGTTGATTCTTCAATATCGCGGCGAACGTGCAGCGCTCCATTGCATGACCAACCGAATTGCGCTTTATGGCAAAACACTTGGGCACGTCAAACCATTGAAAGAACGCGTTCGCCTTGCAAAGAGCGGCGACGAAATTCGCGAAGCACTTGAGGCATGGATTGATGTGCCGGTTGCTGTGTGACTTCTAAAACGAGCGATGTCTCACACCCCAGAGATGACTTTGGACATGCTGAAGATGGGCAATAACATGGCAATCGCCACTCCACCGACCACTGAGCCCATGATGAGAATCATGAGTGGTTCAATCATTGAACTCACTTTCTTCACGCGGGCTTCAAGTTCTTCTTCTGTAAATGATGCAACACGGTCCATCACTTGTGAAAGTCGCCCAGAACGCTCGCCTGATGACATCATTGATGCAACATATGAAGGAACGTATGGCGAACTAAACGCTGCGTCACTCATCGCTTGACCGTTGCGAACATTGTCTTCCATGTCATGCCATAACCGGTCGAACTGCACGTTGTTCGTCACGTCTCTGCAAATACCAATTGCATCAAGCACGCCTACGCCAGCAGCAAGTAGTGTCGAGAGCGTGCGTGATGCTCTCGTCGTGTAGAGTTGTGAAAACATTGGTCCAACCACTGGGCACTTCAACTTAATCCAGTCGAAGAAACTTCGGCCTGTTGTCGTTTTTGACCAGAAGAACGAAGCAACTAAAAGCGCTACCGAACTTGGTACCCAATACATCCAACCACCTGTCAATACATCACTGATTGCGAGAAGAAATTCCGTAGGCCAAGGCAGTGCGGCCGCTTTATTTGCATAGATTGCAGCAAACTTCGGAAGAACGAAAGTCACAATGAGTGTTGTCACAATGACAGCGGTCAATCCCATGATGATGGGATATGACATCGCGCCCTTGATTTCACGAACGGTTTTACGTTCGCTTGCAAGGTAACGCGAAACTCGCTCAAGCATCAGAGGCAGCGTGCCTGACAACTCTGATGCTCTAACCAAACTCACAACAATACGCGGAAACACTTTCGGTCTGCGTGCAAGTGTTTGCGAAAGCGCGTCACCACCACATACCTCCGTATGAATGTCGTGAACGACTGCTTTAAACTCGCGTTGTTTTGTTTGTTTGGCGAGCGCTTCTAATGCTTCAGAAAGCGGAACGCCAGTGTCAAGCATGACGGCGAGTTGCTGGCAGAATGCAATCACGTCATCTTGCTTCACTTTGCGGTGCGCTATTGAAGTTAAAATTTCTTCCCGGTCGACATCGACTTCACCCTGCAAGAGTGGCTCTTGAGAAATCGATGTGATGTAGAGCCCCTGCGTGCGAAGAATGT
>JAKVBR010000115.1 GCA_022447165.1 Phycisphaerales bacterium
GTGGGGTGAAGATGAAGCCGCACTTGCGTGTTACTCGCAAGCCATGGAATGTGATGATGAACATCCTCAGTATGTCATGGCAACTGCTGAAACATTGTCAGCCCTTGGGCAACACGACGAAGCGATTCAAGTGCTTGAAACATCAGCAAAGAACTTTCAGCACCACCCAGCAGTTGCAGCGTTAACAGGGCACCTTTATCTACAAAAGGGTGATGACGAAGCAGGGGCTACGTATATCTCTGACTCAATTCTGCTCGGCAACAACGACGCGGAAACATTCACAACGCTCATCGTTGCGCAGTTTCACGCGGGGCACTATGCAGATTGCCTGATGACAATCAAGCAGTATGAAACAGCATTTGGATCACTTTCATCGCTTCTCAAGCGCACGAAGGCAAAATGCCTCGTTGCAACTGGCCGCGTCATCGAAGGGAGAGACCTGTGTTTGAAAGTCAGCAGGGAAACGCCAAATGAGGCAGGGGCGTGGGTTGATTTGGGCTACATCGCATGGGAAATGGGCGATTATGAGCGGCTCCTCACGTGTGGCGAATCAATATCAAAAATCAACATGCAACTCCCTGAAGCATCACTATTTACGGGCATTGCAGCCCTCCATTTGGGTGATGTTGAACGGGCAGCGAGAGAACTTGCGACTGCAAAGTCCTATAACAAAACCCTCGATATTGAGCCATTAATTGCGTTTGGGCGTGATAAATATTCAAAAACTAGCGCAGAAACGGCAATTAGACAGAATATGGCCTCCGAAACTGCCGAGAGTGGAACTGAACAGCAAAGCGATGAATCGAGTGGAACTCGCGAAATCGTGAATGTTGAACAGTTTACTCCTCTTACCCCGTAGAAACGCGTGCATCTGCTGAGGGTAGAGAACCCAAGGCAGAACCACGTGTTAACACAACCACTTACTGCAATCTTACTGCTCACGACAATGGCATCAGCTGTTGTTGCAGTTGTCTTTGCATTGAAGTGGAAAAAGTACAAACTTGAAGCTGAAGAGGCAATCGCACAGCAGCAAGAATCAACTCAGCACACGATGAATGAACTTGAATCTGCAAAGATTCATGGTTGCATTGACCGCACGCGTCGTCGTCAAGTTGAAGCAGTGTTTGAAGTGTTGAAAGACGCAGTCATCGTTATTGACGCGCATGGCGAAGTCTTGCACACAAATGACATTGCAAGTGCACTGTTAACATGTTCTCCGAAACAGGCAGCAGGGCAACCGATTGATGATGTCATCAGTGACCATCAACTGCTTGCAACGATTAAAGATGCACGAACTGGCCTTCCTCGCGAAGGCAGAATGTATGAGCAAGAAATCACTGTCGGTGATTCAACAACTGCATTTGAAGTCCAACTTCAATCTGTTGGAAGCATCGACGATGCGCACCACGCAGTTGTTACCGTGCTTCGCGATCTCAGCCAAGAACGAGAAATCGCGAGACTCAAAAGCGACTTCGTTTCCAAAGCGAGTCATGAGTTGCGTACACCGCTTTCATCAATCGCAGCATATGTTGAGATGCTCATCGATGGTGACGCCAATAGCGAAGAAGAACGCGGTGAGTTTTACGCAGTCATCTCTACTGAAACAGAACGCTTGCGTCGCATGATTGACAACCTTCTGAACATCAGCCGAATTGAAGCGGGATTGATGCACATCGACAGAGATACATGTGATTTCAAGATGCTTGTTGAC
Source organism: Phycisphaerales bacterium (assembly GCA_022447165.1). GTDB lineage: Bacteria > Planctomycetota > Phycisphaerae > Phycisphaerales > SM1A02. The sequence continues at coordinate 1,712 of JAKVBR010000115.1, forward strand.
AGGGCAGTGACAAACATGTCGCCACAAGCGTCTGAAAAAGAACTTGATATTCATGTTCAGTTATCTGCAGTTGATCTATCCGTCAATGCCGACAGCGACATGCTGTACCAAGTCATCGTGAACTTATTGTCAAATGCAATCAAGTACACACCAGAGGGTGGAAGAATCACGCTTTCAGCAGACACAGATAATCTCACTAGAAGTTTGCACTTCTCAATCACTGACACAGGTCTTGGCATCGCTCCAGACCAAGTTGGCAAAGTGTTTGACAAGTTCTATCGAGTTGAAAACTATAAACGTGTTGCACAGGGGACAGGCCTTGGCCTCAACTTGTGTCAGCACATTATTGAAACATTACACAGTGGACAAATTGGTTTGGAATCAGATCTTGGCATGGGTTCAAAGTTCTGGTTCTCAATTCCATTAGGAGGACGTGCAGCAAAAGCTGCATGACGGAAAGGACGCAATGACACACCGAATTCTAGTTGTAGATGATGAAGCCCATATCCTAAAGGTGCTCTCACTGAAGTTGAGACACTGTGGTTATGAAGTCATTACTGCAGTTGATGGCGAAGATGCGCTACATACAGCACTGAATGAAAAGCCAGATTTGGTGATTACGGACATTCAAATGCCATACATGAATGGTCTTGAACTTGCGGTGTCCCTTCTTGGAAACAAGAAAACATCGCACATTCCAGTTGTCGTTCTCACTGCAAGAGGTCACACACTTTCTGCATGTGACACGAAAATTGAAAATGTCAAAAAGGTGCTGAGTAAACCATTTAGCCCGCGCGGTATTGCTGAACTCGTGGCATCACTACTTCAGGATGTCCCCAATTCAGGTCAATCCGTGACAAGAGAGGCAGCGTAACACACCATGATGTACCGAGTTTCAAAACAAAAGCATGTTGTCTCACCAACATTTAAAGCACTCGTCGAGGACGCGGGCATGGTGATGCTGCATTGCGACGCACATGGCATGTTGTCAAAAGAAGAGCACTCGCATTGGTTGACGGATTTACTTACAAGTTCCCCAATGGTTCGGGCGTCACTTCGAACGCACTGCATGACATGGAATTCAACGCAAGACTTTTCACCAGTTGAGGCAGTTGCAGGCATTTGGTTTGTTCCGGTTCAATCAACAAGTGGCGCGCGTCATGATGGTTACACCATTGGCGTCATCCTCACAGATGAACTCTTTGCAAGTGAATACCTCTATGCACTTTGCCAAGCGAGTGACGCTGACAGAACAATCGTCTCGCAAATGATGCGTGACTTACCTCCTGCTTCAAGGCAAGATGTTAAGAAACTCAGTTCACTCTTTCAATTCGCTTGGGAAGCACATGCATCAGAACTCAAAAGCCAGCAAACAGTAGACTCCGTAGGTCAAGAACTTGCTGACTCATACGAAGAAATCAGTTTGCTCTACACCATGACAAACAGCATGAACTCAGTGAATCATCCTGAGCGATTCATCGAACTTGCTTGTGGTGAGTTACTTGAGACACTTCCATATGCTTGGATTGGCGTTCAACTCAATGTTGGACACCGATTGCCAAAGCCAGGAAACAAATTTATCATCGCTGGCGACGCAAACTACACAATTTTGCAACTATCTGAGTCAGTGAAAACGCTGACAAGTGCATTCAGCCGAAACGCGCTACTTGTCTCAAAAGGCAAAGATGCAGTGAGCGATGCGTTTGGCAGTGCAGCAATCATTGAGCCAATTGTCAGTGATGGCGACGTTCTTGGCGTTTTGATTGCTGGCGAAAAACAAGGGGAAGATTGCGCTGCATCATCAGTTGATATCAAACTCTTAAGTGCAACAGCAGCTCAGTTATCCATCTTTTTAGCAAATGCACTGCTCTATGAGGATCTGAATGCTACTTTCCTCGGCACGCTTGAAGCGTTAACAACTTCAATTGATGCGAAAGATAAGTACACCTGTGGTCATTCTCATAGGGTGGCATTACTTACAGCACAACTAGCAAAATCAGCGGGCTTTAACGACGAACAAATCGAGCGTTGCAGAATCGCAGGGCTCGTTCATGACATCGGAAAAATAGGCGTTTCTGAAGACGTGCTTCTTAAAAATGGTCAATTGAGTGATGATGAGTATGAAGCCATACAAAAGCATCCAGAAATTGGCGCTCGAATTCTCAAAGACATTCCTCAAATGGAAGACGTGCTTGGTGGCGTGCTCCATCACCATGAAAAGTTTGATGGCAGTGGATACCCACATGGTCTTCAAGGCGAAGCCATTCCAGTCATCGCAAGAATGATTGCAATCGCTGACACATTCGATGCAATGTCATCGAGCCGGACGTACCGAAAAGCGATGACGCGCGATTCGGTTCTCAAGGAAATGAAAGAAGTTGCGGGTTCACAATTTGACCCACAACTCGCATCACTTTTCTTCTCACTCGATTTCAGTGAGTGGGAACGCATCATGATTGAACATCAAACTTCTAACAACTCAAACTACTCCAAAAGGGAGGCAGCATGAACATTACGTGTGAATCACATCGAACCGCGATCGTCATTTCGCTCACGGGCGAGTTGACTGCTGACTCAGAAGATCAATTCAAGCGAACAGTTCAGGACGCTTGGAATAAGTCACCGTCTAATGTCATTCTCGATTGTGAGGATTTAGACATGATTGACTCAATCGGTCTTGAATCATTCCTTTGGCTCTCAGAGTTGCTTGCGCAGTCAAACCATCAATTGCGTTGTGCAAACGTCAACGAGACGATTGCGCAGATTTTCGAATTCACGCGACTCGACCGAGTATTTAGCGTTCATGATGAAATTGAAGAAGCTGCTCGGAGTATTGGCTCATGACAATGGCAAATCAATCCAATCAAAACATGACTGCTCAAGCACCGCTTGGACAACTGCTCGTCAGAAGGGGCGTCCTCAGCGAAGCACAATTAGAGCAAGCATTAGAGTTCCAAAAGACCTCCAAAGAACGCAAACTCATCGGCGAAGTGCTAGTTCAACTTGGTTTTATCAATCAACAGACGGTGCTTGAAACACTTGCGGAAGCATACGGCATTCCATTTGCAAGTGACACAGCGCGTCTTGCTGATCCAAAAGTCGTTGACGTGCTCCCGCGCGAGTTCTTGCAAGAACATGGCGTGTTACCACTCTTCCTTGTCAGAGGCGTGTTAACTGTTGCAGTGAGCGAACCAGCAAACTTATATTTGCTTGAAGAGATTGAACGCAAAACTGGGCACAGAGCTCAAATCGTAGCAGCGACTGCAGAAGACATTGAGTCAGCGCACAAGGCATACTTGCCAGCAGCAAATGTCTTTGTCATCGATGAAATCTATGAAGACATCGATGAACATGATTTCGCAGTCATCGAACATGACGCAACTGAGCTTGCTGATTTAGAAGAAGACGCAGGCCATGGCCCAGTCGTCAAACTCGTCAACTTCATCATTTATTCTGCTGTTCAAGAAGGTGCATCTGACATTCACATTGAACCAGGCGACCACGCGTTACGCGTTCGGTACCGCATCGATGGCCGACTGTATGAAAAGATTCAACCGCCACACAAAATGCAGCAAGCGATTGCAAGCCGCATCAAGATCATGGCGAACCTCGATATTTCAGAAAGGCGCCTGCCTCAAGACGGCGACTTTAATGTCATGATGGATGGTCGTCCAATTGACTTGCGTGTGTCAACGATGCCCGGCAAGTTTGGCGAAATCGTTGTGTTGCGGATCATCGACAGTAAGAACAACAGTTTGTCACTCGACCAACTTGGCTTCAATGAATCGATGCTCGATGCATGGAAAT
>JAKVBR010000116.1 GCA_022447165.1 Phycisphaerales bacterium
CGATTGTCGGCAAACTTGCAACGATCGATTCTCAAAAGAACATTGCTTCACTACAACTAACGCCTGCATTGACGCAGCGCATCCTCAAAGGCTTGGGCCCAGTGCTCTCTGACATTAGGACAGTCAAACACCCAATCCTGATGACTGTCAGTAATGCAAGCATCCCGCTTGATGGCAAAGTTAAAAAACTGAACGCTGATGTGCATATTGATATTGGCGAAGTTGAACTTGATAGTGGCGCAGCGACACTTCAGTTACTGCCGATTTTTAATTCTTCACATGCGGAGATGATTCCTGCAGTGTTTGAACCAATTGAAGTTCAGATTCGCAAAGGCATCGTGACTTATGACGAGTTTAATCTCGTTATTGATGGGAAATATGCTGTTCCTTATGCTGGCACGATTAATCTCAACAACCAGAAACTCAACTTAACATCAGCTGTTCCATTGACGGGGCTTGGGTATTCAATCAAGGAGTTGCGAGGACTCGCGACAGATATAGATGTTCCGCTGAGAATAACGGGAACGATTTCAGACCCGAAAGTAGACGTCGACCCTCAGTTTGACTTGAGTGAGTTACTTCAAAGCGCAGCTTTAGATGCCATTGGTGATGCGATTGACGACGCGCTGAGCGGCGATGGCGAACCTCCAGATCCCGTGAAACTACTTGAAGAACTGTTTGGCGGTGGTCAATGACTCGGTGCGTTTGGTGCGGGGACGACCCTATCTACGTTGCTTATCACGACACAGAGTGGGGTGTTCCCGAACACGACGATCAAGCACTCTATGAAAAGTTATGCCTTGATGGGTTTCAGGCAGGTCTTTCTTGGATCATCGTTTTGAAAAAGCGAGATAACTTTCGCAAAGCATTTAAGAACTTTGATCCTAAAAAGGTCGCTCGTTTTGGCAAGCGTGATCTTAACCAGCTGTTAAAGGATGCTGGAATCATCCGTTCTAAAGCGAAAATTGAAGGCGCAATTGCAAATGCAAAAGCATGGCTTGAGATTATGGAGCAAGGCGTTGGCGCATTCGATGACTTTCTCTGGAAGCATGTCAATCACAAAACAATTGTGAACAAGTGGGAAACCGATGCACAGATTCCTGCGCAAACAAAAGAAAGCGAAGCCATGGCAAAGGATTTAAAGAAACATGGCTTTAAATTTGTTGGTCCAACAATTTGTTACGCGTTTATGCAAGCAGTTGGCATGGTCAATGACCATGTTGTGTCTTGTCCGCGACACAAAGCGTTAAAAGTACGTCCAAAGCGTTGAGTCAGCCGAACTCACAGTGATGGATGCCCCTTCAATGTGTTTCTCAAGCAGTTGCTTAAGCGTTGGCAAGTAGCCCCGTTCGCTGTTGGTGTGACCTGTCAAAATCACGGAACATCCTCGAGCAAGAGCAGCAACAACTTGATGATGTGTCATCTCGCCAGTGATGTACACCTCGCAGCCTTCAGCAATCGCTTCTTGACAAACTGACCCGCCGGCACCTGCACACAAACCAATCGTTTTAACAATCGAACGATCGCCAACGCCGTTTGCAGGAGCAACTCTGACATAGCCAATGTTCAAGTGTTTCTTTACACGCCGTGCAAGTTCATCAAGTTGGACTTCTTGGTCAAGGTGAATTCGCCTACCTACACCAATTGCTCGATGGGGACGTTCGCTCAATTGATACACCTCAACCACTGGCTCTTCATATGGATGGAACTGCTTCAAAGTTTGAATCGCAAGTGAAAGGGCGGACGTCGACACAACCATTTCAAGTTTGCATTCCGGCGTGACTTCAAGTTCGCCTGCTTCCCCAACAACAGGATTTGAATGCTCATTTCCTAGAAAAGCCCCTGTCCCTTTTGTCGTGAATGAACACTGTTCATAGTTTCCGATGCGACCACATGCAACACTCGCTAGGGCACTTCGAATTGGCTCAACATGTTCTTCAGGGCACATCGTGACAAGTTTGCACTGTTCAGACGGTGGCAAGTTGCCAAATGGAGCAATTGCGCGAACATCACCTTGCCCAATACCCTCAGCAATCCAATCGTTTACGCCACCGCGTGCAACATCGAGCGCCGTATGCGGCGAGTAAATCGCTATCGAGTGCTCAATTGCTTTAAGCACGATGCGTTCTTTGAACGTTTTGTCTGTTACCGAAGAGAGCGCATCAAAGATAGGGGGGTGATATGCAACAATTGCGCTCACCTTGTTCTGTATCGCTTCTTGCATGACTTCTTCGGTTAAATCGATGGTCAGCAAAATGCGTGAAGCATCCCAAGTTTCAGAGCCAACGAGCAATCCTACGTTGTCCCAATCGTTTGCATAATGCTCAGGAGCAAACTCGTTAAAGGCGTCAATGAGTTGTGCAGTTGTTGGCATAACGAGTAGAATACACGAGCGAATCAAAGGAGTACACCGCAATGAGAAGAAGCATGTTCCAATCAACAAACCCCGCGCTTAAGCATGATGAAGTGTGGAATACTGGTATTGCAGCGTCAAATGAAAACACAGCATCGATTCAAGGCGTTGTGAATAAAACAAGTATGCTTGCAATGATTGCTGCAATTGGCGGCATGTTCGGCATTTGGCTTGTGACGAATCAGCCACAACTCGCAATGCCCCTTGGCATTCTTGGTTTCATCGCCTCACTCGTTGCTTACTTTGTCATCATTTTCAAGCCAATGAGAGCGAAGTATCTCGCGTGGGTTTATGCCCTTGTCCAAGGCGCATTTTTAGGCACCATTACGTATTGGCTAGATAACTTGCTCATCAGTATGGGTTACGCTGCTGCAGGCGGCCTCGCGCTTCAAGCGTTCGCCATCACCATTAGCGTGCTCATTTCGATGCTTGCGTTGTATTACTTCAACATTTTGAAGCCAACCAAAATGTTTACAACTGTCATTTGCGTCCTCACCCTTGGTATTTTTGTGACATATCTCATTTCGTTTATCATGGCACTCTTCGGCGCGCAAATGCCATTCCTTTCACTTGGATCTGCGTTTGAAGGTGGGCAGACAGCGATGATTGGACTTGGACTCAATCTCTTTATCCTTGCAGTTGCATCACTCTGGCTCATCATTGACTTTGGCATGGTTGAACAGCACGTCAAAGCAGGTGAACCCAAACAAATGGAGTGGTTCTGCGGATTCATCTTGATTGTGTCGTTGATTTGGATTTATCTTGAAGCAGTCAAACTCTGCTTCCGGCTAGCCATTATTCTTGGCAATCGCAGGTAGTCACTGAATCTCAATTGGAATTTGTTCGTCGATATGGATGCCAAATCCATGAAGGGCTGTCAATTTTTTCGGGTGATTGGTTAGCAGTTTTAGGTTCCGTAGCCCTAAGTCGCGGATGATTTGAACGCCAGTTCCATAATCGCGCCTGTCCATTGGTTGCTGTGTCGTTGTGAGGTCAGGAACATTGACATCAACTTCAGGTCTTTGAATACGTTGCAATCGATCAATGAACTCATCGCCATACTGTTCAGGGCGTAAGTATATGAGTGCCCCGCGACCTGCTTCAGCGATTCGCTGGAGGGAACCCTTAAGTTCCTTGCCCGAAGGATGGTCTGCGGCATCAAAGATGTCACCGAGCAAGTTGCGTCTGTGCACGCGAACAAGGACGGGTTCTTCAATTGGAGCAGCACTTCCATACTCGTCAAGTTCGCCGACACCACCCATAGTGAGTGCGAGATGCGGAACGGCGTCGATTGCACTGTGATATGCAATCAAGTTGAAGGTGCCATACGGAGTCTCAATTGGCGTGCCACATGCGGGCTCGATTCGCTTGATGAGTGATTCCCGTGCGAGCCGGTATTCAATGATTTGTTCAACCGAGCACATTTTGAAACCATGTTCTTCACAGATTTTTTCTAAGTCAGGGACGCGAGCCATTTCTCCATCTTCACGGACGACTTCGATGATCGCGGCTGCGGGTTTGAGGCCTGCGAGTTGGCACAAATCAACTGACCCCTCGGTTTGTCCTGTTCTTGCGAGCACGCCACCTTCGCGCGCACGCAATGGATTGATGTGACCCGGCCTCACAAAATCGTCTGGTCTTGATGATTCATCTGTAAGAAGTTGGATTGTTTTCACTCGGTCACTTGCTGAAATGCCGGTACTGACATTGTGTCTTGGATGTCCATCGACACTAATGGTAAAGGGTGTTCCGCGAACACTTGTATTCGTTAAACATTGCGGACCAAGTTCAAGGCGCTCACAATCTTCACTGGTCATTGCGACGCAAAGATAACCGCCGCCAACGCGTGTAAGGAAGTTGATTTTCTCAACATCGATATGCTCAGCAGCCACTACAAAATCACCTTCATTCTCGCGATTTTCGTCATCAATGAGGACGATGATTTTGCCTGCTCTGAGGTCTTCTAAACATGATTCTATGGAATCTAATGCCATCCCCATATTTTACCCTACACGGCGATTGACCGCGCAATGGCATACAATGTTCGTCCTATGAAACGACACGAACAATGGCTCATCGAATTGACAAATCTACCTACTGCAGCTGGCCGAGAGGACAGCGTCATCGCTTGGGTAAGGGCTTGGGCAGGTCGCACCAAAGGTATTTCACTCTCGGAAGACCGGTTCGGAAACCTGCTTCTAACGCAATCGAGGACCTCACAAAAGAATCCTATCTATATCACGGCACATCTTGACCATCCTGCATTTGTTGTACATAAACAGATTGATGAATCTCATCTCGAGTTAGAATTCCGCGGCGGTGTGAACGACGCCTATTTTGTTGGCGCAAAGGTAGAGGTCTTTGACGATGCGAATCAATCGTTTGAGGGCTCAATTGTTTCACTCCAATCAAAAACAAAGCCGTTTAAACGAGTCAAGGTCAAACTCAAAAAGAACATTGCAGGCATGTTTGTTGAAGGCGACATCGCACGCTGGAAACTCAAGCCCTCTGTCATCAAAGGGGACTCGTTGCATGCTCCAGCATGTGACGATTTAGCAGGCGTTGCTGCTGCGCTCGGAGCGCTCGACAAGTTAAAAAGTGAGCGGGGGATGGGACACGTTGGTGTGTTGCTCACGCGAGCAGAAGAGATTGGATTTGTTGGTGCAATTGCAGCTGCAAAGAATAAAAGTGTTCCAAAGTCATCTCGATTGCTCTGCCTTGAAACGTCGCGGAGTTTCCCAGAGTCACCGATTGGTGCTGGACCAATACTAAGAGTTGGCGATAAGACGAGCGTCTTTGGTCCTGAACTCACAAATGCAATCACTGAGATCATGATTGATTACCAAAAGAATCACCCAAATTTTCAATGGCAACGAAAACTCATGCCGGGTGGCACATGCGAATCGACTGCGTTTTGCCAGTATGGATATCTCTCAACATGCCTATGCCTGCCACTTGGGAATTACCACAACATGCGCGACATTGATGGCGTGCTACAAAAGAAAAAGCCCGCGAAAATCGAATCTGAATGTATTTCAGTTCGCGATTATCACGGACTTATCAAGATGCTTG
>JAKVBR010000117.1 GCA_022447165.1 Phycisphaerales bacterium
GCACATGACAAACAATGTATTCCGTTTAGCCAATAAAAATACGAGCGCGCCAAGCACAAGTGCGCCACACTGGATGAAGAGAAATACTAGCGTCACCAATTCTGGACGTTGGTAATGCATCGCGTTTAACAATGCTACAGCAATCGGTTGGTGATTTGAAGGTGGTGCCAATTGAGCCGTTAATGATAAGTTGCTAAATGAAAACGCGATTGAAAAACAGACAACTAATATCAATCCTATTTTTATCCTTGGTGCATAAATCGTAAAGTTGTTACAGAACGAATGAGAGTGGTCAAGTATATTCAAAGTTCTCATACTAACTGATGATGCAATCCACTCTCCCATAAAGATTGCGACAAATGAAATCTTCCAAGCAAGCGCTATGATGAGAATCACTAAAGATTGATACACCATATCAGCATGCAAAAATAATCCTCTTAAAACCCCTACCAGAAGTGTACTCGGCAAAAAGGCGATGCATAACCCCGCTATTTTTAAAACAAAGAGCAAGACCCGGTGTTCTATTTTAGAACTTGCCTTTAACTGAAAAGAAATGAGCGTCATAAACAGCAAAACAATCGCAACCGAGACGCCCAACAAGCAGCTCTTGATGAAGTCCTGTTGATACACATCGAACATACCAAGTTCATTAACACTCAATGAGTTGAACGCACATAAAACAACTGGAAGCACTGACAATAGAAGCCAAGTGATGATGAATAATGCGGGGCTTTTGTAAATGTCATTGTTTACTTCGTAATCAGTTTGTTTCATGTTCATAACGAATGTACTTGCTAAACATGCAAGACAAACGCTCACGATGACTAACAACGGGACACTCAATAGCGACTGCCCTGTTGACATAACAATTCGCATTTCGTTGCCAATCGTCCGAATCTGAGCCAAATCGAAGCTCGTCGTGTTCGATGCTGTAGTAACAAAGATGATTAGAAAAATAGTTGTGAGACCTCTGAAGTAGGTCCTAAAGAAATTTGCTACTTGAATCTTGAGAGGCGGGCTATCAAGCAACGAAAGTGAAGGGCATCCTGCTTGCTTCTGGCTTATGACTGATACTAAAGTTGCAATTGGCCAGGACCATCCAACGAGTGCGAGGAGCAAACTCAGTGATATACATTCCTCTTGAATACCATTCTGAATAATCCAGTTGTGTAGCGGTGTTCCTGCAGGCCACATTTGCCACCATGCATAAAAAATCGCATAAGCAGGAGTTGTCAAAACGACAATCCCCATTCCTAAAATCATGCATTGATGTGTTTTCTTAACTTTTAAGAAGAGAGAACCAAGTGGCCATCCTATTGCAATACTAAGCACGCTAACTATTGTGCTCCAAACAATTGTCGTTCCTATGATTCCAAATTCAGTCAATACAACGCTCAACAGGGCTTTCAGCCATAGTTTACTGACTTGTGCTGATTGACTGCATTATTCCTGAGACGACTTCTTCTTTAACTTGGAATACTTCATCCCAATCGACAACCATCGGATCGACCATCTGTAGTTCTGGGAATTCAGATTGAACAGTTGATTGAACTGGAAAGTTCCTTGAGTGAGAACGGGCAAGTATTCTCGCTGTTTCGTCGCTAAGCATAAAGTTGACGAAATCCTCTGCCGACTCCTTATTCCGAGTACCTCGAATAAGACATACAACATTAGGAATGTAAAGTGTCCCCCCACCCTCGGCATCCGAATGCCGAGGAAAAATGAAATTGATTGAATGGCCTCGTGCCATTGCAACAAAGACATCGTCAGAATCTGTCATTGCAAACCGTTCTCTTCCATCTATCACTGCCTGTACCGTGGCAGCATTGCCACCGAGCATTGGCGAATCTCCTAACCCAAGTTGAAACTTTTCAAAACTCTGTTCAATCGTAGACATCGCTGCAAAGTGTGTGCCTGTCGTTCCGAATCTAGGATCTGCGAATGCTGCAGACGAATAAGACCACCAATCTGTGGGCAAATCTTCCTCATCATCAATCTCTGGATTGAATGCAATAACTCTCGCTCGGGGAGAAAATGCAAACCACAACAAACGCTCGTCTTTGTGCGCCGATGGCCATTGTGTTGTAACTGTAGTTTGACATGGTTCTAAAACATCGGCTGACTGCAATGCAAGGGCTCCCATGATGTCTGATGACCAAAACACATCTGCTACCGGGTTCTCCTTTTCTTCGATAATCCGTTGCACTAGCGCAGTCGTCTTCGATGCTTCAGTGTCACCGACCCAATTGACACGAATTCCTGTCTTTTTTGTAAATGTAGCAAACACTTCTTTTGCGACATAATCATCGGCAGATACATACACTGTTAACTGGCTATCACTGTTTTGTGAGCAAGCAGCAGTTAAGCAAATGCAAAACAAACCAATGAATTGATAGTAGTTCTTAATTGCCACCTTCTGATTCTGTCAATTTCTCTAGTTGACCGAAGTAGTGTCGTAACAAATCATGATATTTACGTGGAACCTGCTCTTCTGTAATTGCTTGCTCCGCTTCTTCTCTAGCATGCAACACGGCTTCTCGTAACTCCGCTTTGCTTTCACCAGCGGTCAGTAGACCGCCATTGAACAATTGCGATGCGATGATCGGCCCATCTTCACTGTACACTGGCGCACGCTCAGCAACAGTTGCAAACTCTGTTTCTTCAATGTTGTTTGCACCACCGTTGCCCTGCCCTTGTCCGCCAGTGCCCTTACTCATCCCTGGCTTGTTACACATACCAGCGCCTGCCCCTTGACATTGACTCTTTGACAATTGTGCTTCTGTTTTAAACATTTGCATCGCGTTTAACTTTGCCAACTCGCTTTCAGAATTTTGTTGACCTCCAGCACACTTTTTGCAATTCGATGATAACTGCTGACACATCTGCTTCGTCATTTGCTGTTGCTTAATCATTTCAAGCAGTTTCTTTTTCTGCTCTTCGTTAAGTGTTTTAGATTGTTCGACTGCTTTCTTCGCTGCATCTAAGTTATCTGAAAGCGAGCCCTGCAATCCCGCTGAGGACAACGCTGAAGCGAGTTCGCTATTCATCTCACTAAGTGCATCTAACTGCTGGGCCAACTCTTCGAGTGCCTCTCTGAGCGATTCTCTTTCCTCCTCAGACATCGAATCAGATTGAAGTTGTTTTTCTAGTTTTTCAAACTCCTTTTGCGCATCGTCGAAATCACCATTCTTCAATGCAGCAACAAGAGGTAATGTAGCCCTATCTCTTGGCAATTCAAGTTGCTTCAATTTGTTTTGCAAACTGTCTAGAGCAAGTAATTCTTCAGAATTCAACATCTCATCAAGGCGCTTTTGAATGTCTGTGATTTTCCGAAGTGCTTCATGTTGAAACTCTTCAGCAGAATCCATGTGATGTTCACTCAACAGTTGGAGGTCGTTTAACTCTTTTTCAAGATTGTCACTGACTAACTGGTTTTCTTCTATCTGCGCAACGATTTGCTGAATTGACTCTTCAATTTGATTTACATCGGGCGAATCTGGAGTCATACCAAGATTCGACTCATTGAAAAAGTTCCATTGCCCAGTATTCAGCACGATGAACGTCGATGTAATCAAGGCCACTAGCCAGAGTGATGACTGAGGTGTATGAATTGGAAACTTTTGATTTAGATTTCGTTGGACATCGCTATGTCGTATGGATTCAATTGCGTCTTGAACAACGACTTCAGCAAATGGAGTTCCTTCCACAGTGAGGGAAGTTGCCACTCTGTCCTTTAACTCAAATCGCTTGTCGAGTTCGGTCGCAGCAACCATCGTACTAACGTTCACACTGAACCATGCAGTAAGAGTCACCCCAATCAAAGCGCCAAGTAGGACGTAAGCCACCAACTGCAAACTCAGTAATGGCATGGCAACGAACCGATCTGCAACAGAGATGAAAAGCACGCCAACACTAGCAATGCACATCCATTTGCACGCAATATGCAAACAAGCATCTGTTTTAAGACGCTGCTTCGTACGGTTGACTATGTTAGAAATGACATCCATATCAATACATTCTTCGTTTGTATTGTAGATGGCAGTTGATATTTTGGAATTACATTTTTCCAATCAATTCATGTAATTGCAATTTTACGTCTTCTAGAGGGGCAAACACTCTTGCACCGGCTGCGTGAACGTGGCCTCCCCCGCCAAACTTCCTTGCGAGTTCGTTGACATCAATCAATGACTCTGGTTGATCTGGCAGCGCTGGCTTTGAGCGAAAACTAATCTTAGTTATTGTGGGATCAGAGTCAGTTAAGAGAATAGATGCCTGTATATTCGAAAGTACAAGAGGCGTATTGACGAGCCCAACGATGTCTGTACTTGAACCATTCGCCTCTCTAAAGTCAGCAGTTCTCAGCGACATGATTGCTACAGGACCAACGTATTCGATGCTCGCTAGCATTTTTTCTAGCAAACTGATTCGTGCTGGTTGAGCAGTTTCTTCTAGTGCTCTATAAATTGAATACCTGTCAATACCACACTCTAACAATCGAGACACATCTGCAAAGCATCTTGAATCAGCATTCGAAAACCTAAACCAACCCGTGTCGGTGCCTAGCCCAATAAAGATTGCTTCTGCTACTGATCCCTTGCCACTTCCAAGTGAAATGTTCAATTCATCACAAAGCATCATGACAACTTGAGTACATGCAGCAGCAGAAACATCGACGATCCGAAGTTCTGCAACATCATCACCGTTTGCGTGATGGTCTAGACCAACTACTTTTTCTTTGTGCGATTTGAGCCAGTCAGAAATGGCTTCAAGTTGAGACCAAGCGCCCGTGTCTGCGACAATGATAAGGTCGGGCTCATCTGTTGGCACCCCACACTCTTCAACGAGTTGAATTGGAACATCTTCAACGATGAGTTTGAGTCCATGTTCGATTGGCCCCATGAGTAAAACAACCACTTCCTTGCCAATCGATTGGAGCCCTCGATACAACGCAACCACGGAACCCATCGCATCACCATCTGGTTTTCGATGAGCGGTCACGACAATCTTGGTGGATTGTTTTATTCGCTCGGCAATCTCTGCATAACTAGCAGTTGATTCATATTCAATACATTCGGAAGTCATACAACACTTTCTAACTCCAAAGTTCGTTTAACGTCTTTTTGAATTGCTTCGATGAGCGCTTCTATGGTGTCAAACTTCACTTGATTTCTAATCCAGGCAGTTATGGTAACAGTCAACTCCCATCCATAGTGTCCTATCTCTCCGTCAAATCCAACGATATGCGCTTCACATGATGCCGAACCATCCTCAAAAGTTGGCTTTGTACCGATACTCAACGCAACTGGATATGTGGTGCCTTCAATTGTCGCTTCACCAGCATAAACACCATCCATCGGCAACATTGTTTGTATCCCAGACATGTTCGCTGTTGGGAAGCCAATCGTCCGCCCCCGCTGGTCACCCCTTGCAACAGTTCCTGATACGGCATAGGAACGACCAAGTAATGTTGCTGC
>JAKVBR010000118.1 GCA_022447165.1 Phycisphaerales bacterium
TGCTTGCCGTACACAAAGAAAATGAGAACTTTTCTAAACCAGTCAGCGAATTCATGACATCAAACGTGTCAACGCTATCTCCAACCGACTCAATCGACACCCTTGTGCCACTCTTCAAAGAAGACAAGGTCGCAATTGTCATTGATAACGATGGTTCCTTTCTAGGACTTGTGACAAAGATTGACCTCATCCATCACTTACGAAAACAGTTACCAAGATGACCGAAACAAAGCACTTTGAATCTCAAGTCATCCATGCTGGACAATCTCACGAACCAGTAACAGGTGCTGTGATGCCACCTGTTTTCCTTACCTCCACGTACGCGCAGTCATCACCAGGAGTCCACTCTGGCTACGAGTACACAAGAAGCCACAACCCGACGCGATATGCTCTTGAACGATGCATTGCTCGATTAGAGGGCTCAGCGCTTTCTGAAGAAGACGACGCTTCATTCGGAGGATTCGCCCTTTCAAGTGGAATGGCTGCTGTAAACACAGTGCTAGAATTGCTCGACACGGGTGATCATGTCGTCGCGATGGACGATTTGTATGGCGGAACGCATCGGCTGTTTAACAAGGTGAAAAAGCGTTCTTCCGGCCTGAACTTCACCTACGCTGATTTGACTGACCTCGATGCGCTGAAAGAAGCCGTTACAGACCAAACAAAACTCATCTGGGTAGAATCGCCAACGAATCCAATGCTCAAGCTGGTAGATTTGCACGGCATTGTTGAGTTCGCCAAGGACAAGGACATTCTCCTTGCTTGCGATAACACGTTTGCGACTCCCGCACTACAGCACCCTTTAGCAATTGGATTCGATATCGTCATGCATTCAGCAACGAAATATCTGGGAGGCCACAGTGATGTCGTTGCAGGCATTCTTGTAACAGGCAGTAAAGACCTTGCTGAACGTATTCGCTTCGTCCACAATTCAGCAGGCCCCGTTCTCGGTCCATTTGATTCTTATATGGTACTAAGGGGTATCAAAACACTTGCGCTGAGAATGAAACAACATTGCACAAGTGCCCTCCAAATTGCACAATGGCTTCAAGCACAAAAGGGAATCAAGAAAGTCATCTATCCCGGACTCCCGTCTCATCCTCAACATGACATTGCAAAGAATCAAATGTCAATCGATGGTGAAGTTGCTGGCGGCGGAATGATTACATTTATCTTGGACGGTGGGCTAGAGGCATCGAGAGCTTTCCTTGAGAATGTGTCAATCTTCTCGCTTGCAGAATCTCTTGGCGGAGTTGAATCCCTAATCGAACATCCAGCAATTATGACACATGCCTCAGTTGAGCCAGCAGTCAGAGAGAAACTTGGTATTGATGACGGTCTGATTCGAATTAGCGTTGGCATTGAGCATTTCGGGGACCTAATAGCGGACCTTGAACATGCACTGAGTAAATGCATATAACTCATATGGAGATTGAGTTTTCAAATCCAGAGAGCGTGACGCAGCGAGGGCTAACTGCCTTACGCGAAGCAAATCGATGTGCAGGCACTCATGACGAGGTATGGCGCACGCTCTGGAGTGAACACAATGCTGATAGCCAACTTGAAGATGTTAAAGCAGTAGCGTCTGCATTCTCATCGTGCAAACAAATCGTTGTGCTTGGCATTGGCGGATCAGCCCTAGGATTAAAAGCGCTTCACCAAGCACTCTCCTCAAATGACCAGCACCCTACATTAACTGTGTTAGACAACGTAGACCCTGTTTTCGTAATGGAAGTCCTTGGCACGATGAGTGCAATTGACCCAACAAACAAAGACACGGTTGTCATTGTGATTTCAAAATCTGGCTCAACAACTGAAATTGCCGCTCTTCTCATGGTGACGCAACAAATGCTTCCACATGCACACTACCTTGCCATCACAGAAGATGCATCTCAACTTCATGCGTACGCCGTTGAACAAGTATGGGATACGCTTCCTGTTCCTGTTGGCGTAGGTGGTCGTTTCAGCGTTTTATCAAATGTTGGTTTGCTTCCAGCCTTTTTATGCAATATTGACTGCTCAGAATTGTTACGGGGCGCAAGGGAAATGGATCAGCGGTGTTTGCAAGAAGAGAACAACCCTGCACTCTCTCTTGCTCAACAATTAGTTCATGCGTATGAATCAGGGCGCACAATCCATGTGCTGATGCCATACTGCAGCCGACTTGCAAATCTAGCAGAATGGTATGTGCAACTCTGGGCAGAATCACTGGGCAAAATAGATTCGCAGGGCAATCGAATTGGCCCAACACCAGTTGCTGCAATAGGTGCGACTGATCAACACAGCACGCTGCAGCTTTGGCAAGAAGGTCCGCTCGACAAAGTCATAGGATTTATCAGGGTCCAGCACAGTGATGATATTGCACTCGGTGACGAAGTCATGAACGAACAATTTGAGTGGCTGAAAGGGAAAAGTTTAAAGCAACTTCTCGATACACAGCAAAAATCAACAGAAGCATCACTGAGAGAGGGTGGGCAAGAAACGTACACAATGATCATGCCTTCCCTTGACGCCCATTCTATTGGTCAGTTTGTAGCGCTCTGGCAAATCACTGTCGCAATTGCTGGTCGTATGCTAGAAATCAACCCCTACAATCAACCCGGAGTTGAACTCAGCAAGAAACTCACCAAAGAGTCATTGCGATAAATTCACATTCCAGCAATTTTAGGTGGTTTAAACTCATTTAAGTCATCTTGCTTAAACGTCGTGGAAGCGCCTTCATTCTCTACTCGAATGGCTTCATACACTTCCTTGCGGTGAACAGGTATTGTCGAGGGGGCTTTAATGCCCAAACGCACCTTGTCACCTCTGATATCGACCACTGTCAGTTCGATATCGTCACCAATCATTATCGTTTCATCTTTGTGCCGTGATAACACCAGCATGGTAAGAATCCTTCCTCAATGTAAGCCACTAAAGTGGCGCTCGCCCTTCCCTGAGCGAGTGTGTTTATGCAGTTAATCGCTCGTGTGCAGCCAATCTCACCACTTCATGGCGAGTTGTCCATCGTTTGTCCGCAAGAACCAGTTGCATTGCATGGTGGTTTGTAAGATTCACCACGATAGGCCCCTGCAAATTGACTGTTAATGCATTGTCATATTTATTCACAATGACAAATGTTTGAGCTGTCTCTAATGTCTCTAGGCTGAGTTCATCCATCTGTTCTTTTCTGACTGTTGCTTGGTAGTCAGGAACCCACGTCGCAGGATCAGTCACGACAAATGCCAACTCAGGGGCTTCTGTGGATTGCAACCAGAAAAACAACCCATCGTCATCGGGTTGCAATAAAGCATATTGGGTGTAACTTGAAAACCCTAACAAGCCGTTTGTAAATTCTAAAATTCGACTGTCGTCAACTTCGACTGAACCAAATCGAGTCGTTTGTACCTTCATAAAAGCACAATCCTTACGCGGTTCCGAAAATCCTTCGGTGCCCCACTACGGCGTGGGCGACTTCCTGTCCGAGGCATGTTGTGTGAACCGTGGTCACAACATGACCGCAAAGTAGAGCGGTCGAAATGCCATCGGCTACATCCCCTAAAGTTCGATAATCTAAGTTTGAAACTAGACCATTAAAGTCCTATAACGGGAAGGCGTTACTTAAATGCCATGAAACCTAAGCCAATCGCAATCAGGACGAGCACGACTACTACCACAGTCAGGTTGCGTTTCGCCCTCAAAGTCGACTCTAAACGGCGCTGAACTGCTCTGAATTGTGGTGAGCCTACTCCATCTTCAAATGGTTCAGTTGGCTCAGGTGACTTTCGTTCAGGCATCGACAACGGTTTCGAAGTGGTGTTTAAAATCATCGTATCATTCAGAAATGATGACATTCCGTCTACCTCGCCTTGAGAGGGGTCTGAATCATCTAGCCCAAGGTTGTTTCGGTCTCGATACGCTAAAAATGGTGCTCCACATTCTTCACAAGACCTGTCTTTTTTACTGACATGAGCGCCACAATCATGGCAGCGCTCTAGGAGGTGTGCAATTCCAGCAACACGCCTTGCGACCATCCAGAGTTGTCTAGTTGTAGGTCCTCTTAAGAGCGTATGACGCTCAATTTTTCCTCGCTTCGCTAAATCAGCTAAATGGTCGTACGTCATGCCGGGCTTATGAGGAAGCGACTCATCGCGCACCCACCACGGTCCAATTCCCCCTTCAGCGATGAGCAGTTCATCTTTCACAAGTGAAACCCCACACGCAGTACATAAAGAACTTTCTGATTGCGTCTCCCCACAAATCGGACAGACGAGTATCCTTTGCTTTGACATGAATGTTATTGTAGCGACAACTGTGTGTTTTGCTTTGATTGGTTGCAAGGCAATCCAACCGGAGTATCAGACAAGAGTAACAACTGTTCCAGAAGCATCTAGAATTGTTGCTATCGTTGCGAACACCCCAATCAGACGAAGTGAATTCTGGGAGACTCTTGTGGGCTTGAGCGGAGAAAAAGCCGTTGAACAATTTGTTCTAGAGATTGGCATCAACAAAGAACTAGAACGTAAAGGACTTGCCTTATCAAAAGAGGATTTTCGAAGAGAACACGAGATACTAATGGAATCATTACAAGTTAATTCTATGCAAGAAGCCTTAGATGCGCTCTCGATGCAACAGTCGCTCACACCGTCACAAGTTGATAGTTTCATTCGTCAGAATGCAGGATTACGCAAACTTATAAAAGATAAATTGACAGTCAATGCTGCAATGATTGAACGAATGTTTCAAATTCTTCATGGACCATCCGCACAAGCAAAGATCATCGTTTGCATGTCAAGAGAGGGTGCCATCGAAGCAATGGAGTTACTCGACTCAGGTGAAACCTTTGACAGTGTTGCCATGAAATGTTCTGTTGATTCGACAAGCAAATACGGGGGTTCTATTGGAGAAATCATCTATGCTGATCCTCAGTGGCCAGCCTCACTTCGTGAACAACTTCACGCTATTGAACTTCAGCATTACTCATCCCCATTCCTCATGGATGAAACTTGGGCGATTGTGTACAAGCAATCTGAGCAACATGGAAGCGGAATCAATCTCGACTCAGTTAAGCAAGATGTTGAAAAGATTGCAAGGCTAGCGCAAGAACGATTGATTATGACTCAACATTCAAACCAAATCTTGAGAACGTATAAACCAACGATTATTGATGATGCTCTTAAGCAGAATTTAAGTGTGAATCGTAACTATTCGGATTAGCGCTACAGGGAGTAAGACAATTGCTGGAAGGAACACGCTGACAATTGGTGGCAACCCAGTGATTGGCATGAGCATAAAGACAACGCCTCCAAACAAAATGAAGATGCTCAGCCCCCCACAGTAAACTGCTTGCTTTGACAACGTGATCTCATCACGTGTAACGAAAAGGGGAATCACGATGATCATCGCCATTGCATTGAGGAGTATTGTTGCAAATCGCGCGTACCAATGTCGTTTTAGTAGCGGTTTGTCAAATGTGCCTGCAGAGTCAAGCAT
>JAKVBR010000119.1 GCA_022447165.1 Phycisphaerales bacterium
ACGGAACGCGGGTTCCCTTCCAAACCGAGAAGGTGCTTCAAGGACTCCTCGCCGCATGTGGCAAACGACCCATTCCAGAAGACAAAAAAGTAGCCATCGTAAGGGATGTCGAAGAAGAGTTAATGCAAGCATTTGACCGCGAAGTTCCAAGCCATGAGATAGGCATTCGAGTCGCGAATCAATTAAAATCCCTCGATTCTATCTCGTACATTCGCTACGCAAGCGAATATTTCAATTTTCAAAACCTTGACGACTTCTCCAATGAAGTCTCAGTACTACAAGAAGAGCCACCAGTCATTCCATCACAGAACGACTTATTCTCAAAGTAACACATGCCAAATATCACCCTTCCAGATGGCTCTGTCCGATCATACGATTCACCTGTCACTGCACTTGATATTGCAGCAGATATCTCTGAAGGGCTCAGAGACAGCACACTAGGGGCGAGAATAAATGGCACCCTGTGTGATGCAACACAACCCATCGCAGAAGATGCTGAAGTCACCCTCATCACCGCAAGAAAAGGTGAAAAGGAAAGCCATCCTGACGCACTCATGCTCATTAGACATAGTTGCGCGCACGTGATGGCAGAAGCCATTCAACGCATCAAGCCGAGTGCTCAACTTGTCTATGGTCCCCCACTTGAAACGGGGTTCTACTATGACATTGCATTCGATTCAAACAGCCCACTCTCAAGTGATGAGTTTGAAGCAATTGAGAAAGAAATGAAATCCATCATCGATGAAGACCGGTCGTTTACTCGGTATGAGTTACCGAACGATGAAGGATTACAAAAACTTGAAAGCGAAGGCAGTAAGTACAAAATAGACAATGCCCAGCGTGCAATCGAAGGCGGTGCAGACACGCTCACATGGTACGCAACTGGAACGCCAAATGAACACTGGGAAGATTTATGCCGAGGACCACATGTGCCATCAACTGGTAAAATCGGCGCGTTTAAACTTCAAAGCATTGCGTCAAGCTACTGGCATGGCGACGCTGACTCAGATTCCCTGACTCGCGTGTACGGCATCGCATTTGTTCACAAGAAACAACTCAAACAACATCTCAAACTTTTAGAAGAAGCAAAGAAACGCGACCACCGGGTGCTCGGAAAGAAATTAGACCTCTTTCACATCGACGAGCAAGTCGGCCAAGGCCTGTTGCTTTGGACGCCAAATGGAGCGACCGTCCGTCAAGAACTTCAGACATTTATCTCTGAAGAATTGCGTAAGCAAGATTACAGCCAGGTCTTTACGCCGCACATTGGCAAATTGGATTTGTACCGAACATCAGGTCATTACCCGTATTATCAAGAGAGTCAATATCCCCCACTCATTGACCCAGAACAACTCGGTCGGCTCGCTGACGAAGGATGTTCTTGTGCTGATCTCTCAAACCTGATGAAGGATGGCGACATCGAGGGCTACCTCCTAAAACCAATGAACTGCCCGCATCACATTCGCATCTACGCAAATGGGCAACACAGTTACCGCGACCTTCCCATTCGGCTTGCTGAGTTCGGCACGGTCTATCGATGGGAACAATCAGGTGAAATTGGAGGCATGACCCGCGTGCGTGGATTCACGCAAGATGACGCCCACCTCTTCTGTACAGAAGAACAAGTCGCAGGCGAAATCATTGGCTGTTTGAACTTGGTCAACATCATCTTCAATACACTTGGTATGGATAACTTTAAAGTTCGCGTAGGATTGCGAGATGTTGATTCAGACAAATATGTTGGCGATCCAGCGAACTGGGATAAGGCAGAGCAAGCATGTAGGGATGCTGCAGAAACACTCGGTGTTCCTTGGTCAGAAGAACAAGGAGAAGCCGCCTTCTATGGTCCAAAGATTGACTTTATTGTCAATGATGTACTCGGAAGACCGTGGCAACTTGGAACAGTTCAAGTTGACTACAATCTTCCTGAGCGTTTTGACTTGTCATACATAGGCAGTGACGGCAAGCATCATAGACCTGTCATGATTCACAGAGCTCCGTTTGGATCAATGGAACGATTCATCGGCGTCTTGATTGAGCACTTTGCAGGTGCTTTCCCAACGTGGCTTGCACCAGAACAAGTTCGCGTCCTGGCAATTTCAGAAAAGTCCAATGACTACGCACACCATGTGAGAAACACGCTCAAGGCCGCTGGAATCAGAACGAGTGTCGACACAAGCGATGAGCGGATCCAAGCCAAAATTCGCAACGGCGCGGATGCTAAGATTCCGTGGCTCGTTGTCGTTGGACCGCGTGACGCGGAAGCATCAAATGTGAGCGTGAGAATGCGCGGCATCATGGATGATCTTGGAGCCGTGTCACTTGAACAGTTTACATCTGCAATTCAAAGCGAAATACAAACAAGGGGTGAAACATCTGCTCTGGCTACATGTTTCCCAGATGTTGAAAAACCGCAATAATGCTTGCTTTTCACACCTTTGTTCAGTATCCTAACCGCAGATATATGGCAATAAAACGACCATACACATTCGCGTCGCATCGCGCTTTATTCAATCGAGCACTCCTCGATCCTGTTTTATGAGTAAATCGCTTTTGCCAAAACATGTTTTTATTCTTACTTCCACAAAATTGGGACTTATGTAAGCCAATGTGGACACTTACTTATAGGAGTATTGAGTTATTTCCCGCAGACGTTTTATGAACCAAAAAGAGAACAGCCGCCGGCTGCCCTCAGTCAATGAACAGATTAGGTCCCCAAAGGTTCGCCTGATCGACCAAGATGAAAACATGGTTGGCGTTGTGTCAACTCACGAAGCAATTCAGAAGGCGAAGGCCGCTGACTTAGACCTCGTAGAAGTGTCCCCTGGATCTGACCCACCAGTTTGCCGAATTTTAGACTTCGGCAAGTACCGCTATGAGCAATCAAAGAAGGAACGGGCAAATCGTGCAAAAGCAAAAGTCGTTGAGACAAAAGAAGTCCGCCTTGGACGCTCAATGAAGATTGACCAGCATGATGTCAACATCCGTGTGAATCAAGCACGAAAATTCCTGCTTGATGGACACAAGGTACTCATCGTGCAAAACTTCCGAGGTCGTGAAATGATGCACGCTCAACTTGCTCACGAGCGCATGCAAAACATCATTAAAACGCTTGACGATGTTTCAAAAGTAGAAACTCCACCAAAGATTTCAGGCAGACGCGAAACGATGGTGCTTGCTCCTGATAAAGTCAAGATTCAACAATATCTTGCCGCAACGAAAAAAGAAGAAGCAGACAGCCAAAATCAAGAAGAAGAATAGTTTTCAATGACTCGGTATGGCGTGATTTCTGATATTCATGGCAACGCTCAAGCACTCATGACAGTGTATGAGAAACTTGGCGAAATGGATGTCGACCGAATCATTTGCTTAGGAGACATCGTTGGGTACGGTGCATCTCCAACAAAGTGTCTCGACCTTGTACTCAGTTATTGCGATGAAGTTGTTCGGGGCAATCACGACGAGGCCGTCTTAGACCCCGAACTTGGCAGGTACTTTAATAATGCTGCGCTTGCAGCGCTCAACTGGACCCGCGAGCAACTTGGCCCATACCACTTGCACGCAATCAGTCACATGAAAACTCGTATCCGTCTTGGAGATTCACTCTTACTCGTGCATGACACACCCGTCCTGCATGATTCCGCATACATTCATGAGTTGCCGCAAGCGATTGCAGCATTCCAAGCACTTGAAGAAGGCATCTGCTTGCATGGACATACCCATTTGCCAACTGTCTTCAGGGCAACGACATCTCAGTCAGGTGGAAGCGAAGTCAGTTTGGAGATTCCAGAAGATGGAGTCCCAATCACGCTCTATCCTGAAGACAGATACCTCTGCAATCCTGGAGCTGTTGGGCAACCGAGGGACAATGACTCACGCGCGGCCTTTGCAATCCTTGAGTACACCACACCTGAAGAAGCAGCCACCTTTACCGTGCACCGCGTCGCATATGACATCGAAGGCGCACAGCAAGAAACACACAATGCAGGGCTCCCTGCGATTCTCGCAGACCGCCTTGACATTGGCACCTAAATTTCTTTCACCCAACCACCGTGCTTGAATCTGCAATAGAAGAGCAATGCGCGAATCGCCATTTCACCGCACAGAGCATACCAAACCCCTACGAGCCCATAACCAAGTTGAACGCCAAGTATCCACGCCATTGGCAATCGAATGCACCAACTTGAGAATGAGGTGATGAGGAAGGTCCAAAGCGTGTCTCCGGTACCTTTAAGCGCTTGCCTCAGCACCATCATGATGGCGAAGAAGATTTGCATGATGCCCGCAATGTATAGAAGTTCTGGCACGAGTTCAGTGTGCACAGGCTCTTGAGAGATAATCGCTGTCAAGAACTCCCCTGCAAAAATCATCACCAATCCAAATGATGACATCAACACTACTGCAAGCAACGTGCACAAACGGATTGCTCGTTTTGCTTGCTCAACTTGGCCTGCACCAAGATACTGTCCAGCAAGCGTTCCAGCAGCAATGCCTATTGCAAAACCAGGAAGGAAACTCAGAGACTCCCACTGCACAGCAATGATGTGTGCACCTTGCAATCCTTGCTCTACCTCTCCGTCTTGCCCTGCAGACATTGCAATGTTTACCGCAATCTGTCCAATGAATTGCAAGATAAAGAGATTGGCAACCCACATTGAAAGCCCTTCAAAGAAATTTGGGATGCCAATTTTTGCGATTCGCCAAATGACTGAACAATGAAAGAGCAAATGTTTAAGTTTTAATCGTAAATCAGTTACGCCTTTAACAAGCACGCCAAGAATGAGTATTGCGCCAATGATGTATGCGCAACTTGAACCAATTGCGATACCGATGACGTGATAGTCGTATGCAAACGGATTCGTTAGTTCATAAGAACCAAACACCATGTCTGCACCACTTGTTGCCCAAGAGACCAATACATTGACGATATTGACAAGAATTGCGACGAGTGCGGGTCTGATCGTGTCACCGCTTCCATGGAGTGCCATGGAGCCCGCCGTCATCACCGCGCACGCTGGCATACCAATTGCAAGAACACGGATGTAATCGACAAGGTATGCCTGGGCCTCTTCTGACAACTGGCAAAGAGCGCCAAGTGGCGCCGCAAAAAACCAAAGACCAATCGCAACAACGATGCCCCAGAAAAATGCAAGTGTGATGGATTGCCCTAAGACGCGATTGCCCTGAGCAACGTCACCTGAACCCATTGAACGAGCGATTAACGCTTGCGCGCCGATGCCAACTCCCGAAACCGCAATTGATATAAACCAACCAATGTAAGACCCTATTCCTATGGCATCAAGTGAGGGCAGGACAATGTCTTCCGGTAAAGCACCAGCAAACATTTTGTCTGCAAGCCCAACACAAGCAATCAAAAACTGTTGCACAAGAATGGGGAGTGCAAGGAATAAAATCGCGCCCCACATTGTCTTACCAGCAAGTGAGCCACTTTTGAT
>JAKVBR010000012.1 GCA_022447165.1 Phycisphaerales bacterium
TTATATCTCAACGACCTTAAACAAAGGCCACTTCCTCGGAAGGGGCAAGGAAACCATCATTTTCCCAACGCTCCCAAGAGACGAAGAGCCACAAGTCACAACACAAGAATCGATGTTTAACTATGTCAGACGAAGCAGTGGAGGATCACCAAGACACGCGGGTGTGCTGAGCGAAGTCGACATTATCGTTTCGCTAGCAAGTGGCGCAGTAGATGGTGTCGATTGGGAACAATACAGAGATTACCAAGCAATTCGCAATCTCCTGGCAGAGTGTTTAGATGGTTTTAATCCAGATGAAGAGCATCAAATCAAAGGGCGTACTTTTCACAAACCGCTGTTTAACACGCCAAACCAAAAAGCAAAAGCCCATGCCGTATCGCTACCAACACCAAAACACATTTTGGACAACCAGTTAAGATTGATGACGATTCGTTCTGAAGGTCAATTTAACACCGTGGTCTATGAAGAGGAAGATGTTTTTAGAAATCAAACTCGCAGAGACATCATCATGATGAGTCAAGATGACATCGCTCGATTGGGTCTTTCTGAAAATGAACTCGTGATTGTCGATGGACCATCCGGCTCAATGCAAGTCATTGCACGGCAAATTGATATCACGCCTGGCAATTGCGCCATGTATTACCCAGAAGCAAATGTATTGCTTTCGACAACAATTGATCAGGAATCACGCACGCCCGCGTTTAAGGGCGAAGTTGTGAACGTCAGACGGAGTGTTTAAACTTGAGAACGACTCAGCGATTTCACTCGTTGCAGGTATGCGTACAGCGTCAATCTCAGTTAAAAAATCTTTCAGTGAACGCATGCCTTCGTCTAAACATGTGGTACATAAATCTGCATATGTTGAATCGATCACGCAAGGTAATCCATACACTCGTCCTTCGCGGACAAAGGATGCTGAATGTGTTGCGTCAATCAATTGTTGTATGCTTTGACTGTTTAAGTTCGGCATGTCACAACCAAGCATGAGATATCGCTGACTCATTCCGGAATGGAGTAAAGCTTCAACACCTGCAAGTGGACCAGCATCATGACGGCGGTCTGAAACTGAAGGCAACGAGCTATATTGCCCCCCTGCAGTCACAATGCGCTCTGATAGTGTTGATGCAAAGGAGATCATGACATCCATGAGGGTTTGCGATTCGCCCATCTTGATTAAATGTTTTGGTTCGCCCATGCGGGAACTTTTCCCGCCAAGCAAAATGGCAACGCAGAGTGTCATGTCGATGTAACAGTGATTGTTTCACCTTGCTCGAGGGTGCCCGCTTGGATGACTTTTGCGAGATAGCCACATCTGCCAACGATGTCTTTTTTAAGCGATTCCCCAAGTGGGTCAAGAACATAACATGGTTTACGCAACTCCGTCAGTTCAATCACAACGCCGCCGGAGAATGTGAGGGTATCACCGATGTTCAAAGAAGACATGTCAAGCGCTTCAGTTGTTACGTTTTCACCAATCGCACCTGGTTCAAGCGGATAACCATCCTCTGTGAGCACATTCAGGGTTTCGATATCCATCAAGCTCACTGCCCTGTCAAGATGCCAATGCTTCTCATGGCTTCGCCCATCACCTTCAAGCCCCATTGTTTGGACTTCTACTTTTTGCACAGGTAACTTAGGAATGCCCCCACCTGAAATATTCACAGAAATTACTTTAGACATGCCGAGACTATACTGATGTCAACTCTGATGTCAACTTGCATCGTGTGCTTGTAGGCATACAATTTGAGGGACATCCTTTGTTATGGTCTTTAAGCTCGCAACAATTTTAATTGCATCACTCTGTACGCCAGAGCAAGTTGAACTTGTGCCGGTTGATGCAGGCGTAGAGGACAGAGGAGCGCTAAGCACATCACTCTTTGTTGAACCAAAAGATTTGCGGCAAAATCAATCGTTTGAACGACTGTATAAAGTTGAAGGCAGTGACGATGTATATGTCCGAAAAGCAGGCGGGTTAAAAGCAATCTTCCGCAGTTCTCAATATGCAAACGTGTATGGAAGAGAAGTGCCCATCGTTCCAGCGGGTACGGTGTATGTCATTGGCGCAATTCGGCCCGAACTTGTGTCACGGATGAGTGGACTGAGCCCAAGCATCGAAGAATCTGCTCCCGCGGAGGAACAACAAGTACAACAAAAACAGCGAATACATGTTCCTACTGGCGTTCGTTCATTACGATTTGTTGAAGATGAGGTGTATCGCCGTAAGCGTTTAGCGTCGTTCGTCCTTACGAGTGCATTCAAGCAGTAAGCGATTAAGCCGCGTTTGGCGGATCGTCATGAAGTGCAATCAATCCCATCATTGAAGCGTACTCTCGGATGCGTAGTTCGGCTTCTTCAAGTGCGCCCTCGACATCATCATATCGCGTAGAGCGTTCTTCGCTTAGTATTTTTGCAGCACGTGTTGGAAACGGGAGTGGACGATCGCCTTCTAGTTTCACTGTGCTGTTGTGTGGATAGGAATGACGCATTGAATGATCGAAGTAAGCAACCATAATCAAAGCATCGGGAGTTACACCCCCCTTCTTTCGTGTTGACGACTTGATTTAAGGAAGCGAAGCCAGCATTAAACGCATAGTTTTCCTACCTTGACATGCAATCGCTCTTCGCTACGATGTGCAGTTTATGTCACTGCAAACCCAAGCAAAACCAATTCCAATTGTTCATGACGAGCAACTTGACGTCATTGCACAGAATGTGCGGGCTGGAAAGCGCTTAAGCGCGGAAGAGGGTGTGTACCTCTATGAAACCCCTGATCTTTGGACATTGTGCACGCTTGCTCAAGAAGTGCGTATAAAACTGCATGGAACCAAGACGTATTACAACATTAACAGACACATTAACTACACAAATATTTGTGCACTAAGTTGCCAGTTCTGCGATTTCCACAGAAAGAAAGAACAAGTAGGTGCATACGAGCATTCGATCGACGACATTCGCAAAGAAACAGAAGTCGCAATTCGTGCAGGCGCAACTGAGCTTCATATTGTTGGCGGACTCCACCCTTGGTTACCGTTCTCTTATTACACAGAGATGCTTCAAACAATTCGCGAGATGGCTCCAAACATTCACATTAAGGCGTTTACCGCAGTTGAAGTCGTCCATCTTGCTCGGATATCGAAACGTGGTCGTGAAGGTAGAGATGGCATTACGGCGGTGCTTAAAGAACTCAAAGAAAGTGGTCTAGGATCGCTTCCAGGAGGCGGCGCCGAGGTATTTGATGACCGAGTGCATGATGATGCTTTTAAAGGAAAAATCAGAGGCGAACAGTGGCTTGATGTTCACAGATGCGCGCATGAGATTGGTCTTAACTCAAACGCAACGATGCTCTATGGCCATATTGAAACGCACGCTGAACGCATTGATCACATGCTGCAGATTCGTGATGAGCAAGACCGCGTTTTGGAAGACAATACCAAAGGGCAATTCCAAACATTCATACCCCTGCCGTTCATTCCTGGTAAAAGTGAACTTGCGCATTTGCCTGGCCCAGGCGGCGTTGAAAACTTACGAACAATTGCGATTGCTCGGTTGATGCTTGACAACATCCCGCACATCAAAGCGTTTTGGATCATGCAAACTTTGCACATGGCTCAACACATGCTTGAGTGTGGCGCCAATGATATTGATGGAACTGTCGTGTGGTACGACATCACTAAAGTTGACACAGCAGATACCCACCAAGAATGCACCGTAGTTGATTTATGTAGAGCGATTCGGGATGCAGGGTTTGACCCTGTAGAGCGAGATACGATTTACCGCGAAGTGGTCCGTGATGGTCAATCTTGGAGCGTGAAGCAGTAACACGCTCTGACAACGTCCGATAACTACGCTACCTTTTTCAGATGAATCTGAGCATCTTTCTCTTCGGTTTTGAGCACAAGTAACTGTTGCGCCCAGTTTGAGAGCACTCTTTGGAATTGCAGTTTTGCAACGTGTTCAGCGAGTTTTGCAGATTCTGTCGTTGGCAGCGATAGGGTTGAATGTAACATGACGCTCCAAGTATCGGAGCGGCACGGGTGCAAATGAAGTCAATGACCCTTTTAACTGAAAAGTTTATGAAACTGGTTTGAAATGGAGTTTGTCAAGGATGCCTTCAAACTGGTCATTGTCGTAAAACGTAATCGTCAATTTTCCACTCCCCTTCTTATGACCAGTAGAGATATCAACTTTTGTGCCAAGATGATTGCCGAGCTGCTCACTCAGAGAATCCATATACATCTCAAGAGGCGACTTTTCTTTCTCCATTGATTTAGAGTTAGATCCGCCCTTCTGAAGTTGCCGTTCAAGTTCTCTGACAGACCATTGCTCCCGCATGCACCGTGTTGCGATTGCTTTTGATTGCGTGAGATCTGGAATGCCGAGAATGACCTTCGCATGCCCCATCGAGAGGCGACCGTCGCGAACAGCATCTTTTACAAAGTCATCTAAGTCATTTAAACGCAGAAAGTTAGATACGCTAGAACGATTGATTCCAAGTTGCTCAGCAATCTCTTTTTGCGTCGCTTCAAACTTGACGATGAGCCGGTCGAATGCTTCTGCCCTGTCGATTGGATTGAGGTCTTCGCGTTGTAAGTTTTCTATGAGTGCCCACTCCGCAGCAGTTCTGTCATCAACGTCTTTGATGGTTGCAGGGATTGTTTTTAATCCAGCAATCTGCGCTGCTCTGAGCCGGCGTTCACCAGCAATGAGTTCGTAACCATCTACC
The DNA here is from genome assembly GCA_022447165.1 of Phycisphaerales bacterium. Lineage (GTDB taxonomy): Bacteria > Planctomycetota > Phycisphaerae > Phycisphaerales > SM1A02. Next base: position 4,724 of record JAKVBR010000012.1, read on the forward strand.
CCCTCTCGCTTCCGCACGACGATCGCTTGCATCACTCCTGCCTTTTGAATTGAATCAGCAAGTTGGCCTAGCGCGTCATCATCGAAGACTTGTCTGGGCTGAAGTGTATTGGGCTCGACCAAGTCAATCGGTAAAAATGAAATCTGCTCACCTTCTCCAGAATCAGCAACAGCACTTTTCGCCGCAGCCGTGCCAGGCACTTTAGTTGTTGCCTCACTTGAGGATTGCGGAACATCGCCCGATTTTTCGGCTGTCTCAACAGGCACTGCGACTGGATTCGACAGCAACCCCCCGAGCCCCTTCCCCAACCGCTTCTTTGTTTTCTTCGCTTGCTTAGCCATGGCTACTCCTTTAGCATCATGCTCCACGTGGAACATCGTGTTCGCACTAGAGCGTGTTATCTCATGTTCCACGTGGAACGTCAAGCAGCATCAGTCAGTTTTGCACAGAATCAATCAAGTAGCACGGGAAGTCCGATAACAACTAGAGAAGATTGTCGGATCATCGCGGCAGGGGAGAACGCGCAAGAAGAGCACATAATAGCATAAGTACGCAACAGTTAGTCGCATTTTATCAAGAGTTGGCGATTGGAAAGACGTCTGCGGGGGCAACTGAAATGGTTGCTGATTGCCCAATTTCGATTCTGTGCTTCGGGTTCATCTCAGTAACTGCGATGATATTGCCGCCTTCTGTCTCGAATTTGTGTTGTGCAGACTCACCGAGATAGATTGATTGAACACAGGTGCCAGTGAAACTGTTTGGACTCGAAGGGGAGTTGTTGATATTGAATGACTCAGGCCTGATTGACACGGTAACATCAGCAGATGGTGATTGATGGGTTGATTCAAGCACTCCGATTGGGGTTGAGAGCATATTCCCGTCGCCCTTGGCCTCAATAAAGTTCGTTTCCCCGATAAATGAAGCGACAAATGAGGAGCAGGGCTGGTTGTAAACTTCTTGAGGGGAGCCAACTTGTTGCACATGCCCATTCTTCAAAACAGCCATCCTGTCTGCAATTGACAACGCTTCCTTTTGATCATGAGTGACATAAACTGTTGTAATACCTAATGTAGTGCAAATGCGGCGGATTTCAGTCCTCATTTCTAATCTCAACTTTGCATCGAGATTAGAGAGCGGTTCATCGAGCAGAAGGACATCTGGTTCAACAACAATCGAACGTGCAAGTGCCACTCTCTGCTGTTGGCCGCCAGAGAGTTCGTTTGGCTTCCGGTGGGCTAAGTGCTCCATTTGAACAACAGAAAGCGCCTCTTTAGACCGCTTTTCTTGCACGTTCGAAGCAAGTTTGCGTAATTTAAGACCATATGCCACATTTTGAAGTACGGTCATATGTGGCCAGAGGGCATAACTTTGGAATACCATTCCAGTGTTCCGCTTGTGAGGCGGCAGATGCGTGACATCTCGGTCACCAAAATAGATGGAACCCTCGGTAGGGTCGATGAAGCCAGCAAGCATTCTTAGCAAGGTGGTTTTTCCACATCCAGATGGCCCAAGCAAAAAGAAGAGTTCACCGCTCTCGATTGTAAGAGAGACTTTGTTCACGGCAATGGTTTCACCGAATGACTTTGTTAAATTGCTGATGTGAATCGAAGTCATATCGATAAACGATACCAAAGTCGGTGATGTTCATACTGATAAGAAGTCAAACTTTATTTTGAAATTGTTCAATCTCTTCGTTACGATAAAGCACAATGAGTTTAGAGGAGCGCAAACTAAATCAACTGAGAGAGTGGCGGGGGCGCAAGGATAGAGATTTATCAGTCCAACTCACACTTGCCAAGTTGAAGCGATCCTTGAAGCGTTCCAATACACAACTATTGCAAATTGCTGAGGTGTGGAAAGAAGAAGTCCCTGAACTGATATACGAGCAAACACACCCAATTTCGTTAAAGAATGGTGTGCTTGAAGTAGCAGTCAACGGATCTGCAATGAGTTATCAGTTGCAACAATTAGTGAGAGGGGGGTTGCTACAAAAATTACAAACTCAGATAAACGCCCCGCTTAAAAAGATAAAAGTTAAGTTACTGACAGATTGAATTAATGCAGCTAGGAATCTGTTGCACTTGACCATTCTTGTCAACGCAAGCGATAAACGTCTCGCCCTTCGTAAGCAATGTCTCCCCACGTTTTAACTCATACGAATGGTACAGTGTTGCTTTGCGTTGTTCGATGCACTTCGTGATTAACGTCAACTCATCATCGTATCTAGCAGGAGCGTGGTATTTTACTTTTAATGTTGAGACCACAAAGTAAACGCCTTCTTCTTCAATGTTCTTGTAACTGAGCCCTTGCTTGCGCAATAATTCTGTTCGCCCCATTTCAAACCAAATCGGATACGTTGCGTGGTGAACGACACCCATTGGATCACACTCGTTGTATCGAACACGTATTGATAAAGAACATTCCATTTTTATTTTCCTACACAAAAGGATGAAAACACTTCCCCAAGCACTTCATCAGGTGTAACTTGTCCTGTAATTCCGCCAATTGCATTTAATGCATTTCGCAAGGAATTTGCTGCTAATTCAGGAACTCGTACATCCATTTCCGCTTGCTCTAAGCACCGCTTGGCTTCAACTAGTAACTGTTCATGTCTTCCAAGAAGTGCAAGGGCATGTTCATTGGGATTCAATTGTTGACCTAGCCGTCCTGTCACAGATTCTTTGAGGTCATCAATGCCCTGTCCTGACACCGCAGAGATTGCACCATCTTTTGAATGTTCTTCATCACCCTTCGTGTGAATAACAAGATAGTTAGAGCACGCTTTGGGTACTGTTTGCTGTGGTGCAACACAATAGAGTACAACATCTGCTTTTTGCATCATGCTTGCGGTTTTCTTTTGCGCTGCGTCAGAAACTGCGTTTACGCTTTGTTCGATTCCAGCGATGTCAACAAGTTCCGCCTCCCTCGTGCCAAAGTGCACTCGTTCTGTAATTGCATCACGCGTCGTTCCTTCTTCAGAGTTCACAACGACTCTATCAAAACCAACGAGCGCATTAAAGAGTGTAGACTTGCCAGCGTTTGGTTTGCCCGCGATCACAACTAATGGAAGGGCATGAAGCGACACCATTGAAATGTTGTTGTCAAGAATTGCGCAAATGGATTGAATGCACTTTTTAACTTCTTGAGTTAACTCCTCTTTAGTAATTGCAACAACATCTTCTTCATCAGTGAAATCGATTCCCGCTTCCACTAATCCTAATGTCCGAGCGAGTGTTGTTGCAATGAACTCAACACGCGATGCAAGTGCGCCTTCTCTAAGAAGAGTTGCGCCTTTGAGTTCCGCATCATTTGATGCTGATATTGTTGCACACACACCTTCTGCCTCGCTCAGTGAAAGTCGACCATTAAAAAAAGCCCTAGCCGTGAACTCTCCGGCTTCTGCAAGTCGCCCGCCCGTTTCATTGATGAGGTGTTGAATCATGCGTTCAACGAGATATGGGTTGTTTGGGCACTGCAATTCAACCGTATCTTGCCCGGTGTACGATTGGTCACCGCCAAACGCAGCAACTAAAATAGGAACGCTCTGATGACGCAGAAAAAACTGCCGTTTTTCTAACATTCTTACTGGAGGGAGTTCAAACACCCTCTGACAACCATTAAAAGAACATGGGCCACATATCCGGATGAGCGTTTTAAAACTTGAGCCCCTTGGCGCACTAACAGCGATGATGGTCTCATCAAGATTCATGCGGCAATACTACGGTAAAACTAATCTCTTTTCTTGAAATTACGCTTTTTGGCCTTATTCTGAACCTTCTTGCGTCGTGCTTCCATGGCATCTGCCCACGCTCTGCCTTGCTTATCCTTTGGTTTTCCCTTGCGCGGCTCCGTTGCCTTCTTCGGTTCAATATCTAGTCCATCGAGGTGTTGTCTCACACGCCTGCTTTCGAGGATACCAACAGCACTTGACGTCAGGATGTACAGCGTCAGCCCTGATGGGGCGGAATAGAGCATGAGTGGGAACATCACCACCATCATGACTCGCATGACCTTTTGCTGTGATTCTTGTTCAGGAGTTGTTGCGACCTGAGGCGACATGTACTTCTGTTGGACAAAGAAAATTGCGCCCATGAGAATTGGCAAGATATTAATGCCTGTAATGTTCCAAAGGAAGAACTGGAAGGGTTCATCAAACTCTCCAAAGAAGTGATCTGCAGCACTTAAGTCAGCCAAGAAGGGCCACTCGCCAATCATTTGGAAGACGCCAAAGAAGGCGGGCTCTTGCCTAATGTCAAACATAAAGTAGAGCAGTGCGTACAGTGCAACCCAAACCGGCATTTGCAAAAACATCGGAAGACAACCAAGCATCATGAACGGATTCACACCGTACTGTTGCATTAATCGCATTTGCTCTTGCTGCGCTTTCTTAGGATCGTCTGGATACTTTGCCTTAATTTTGTCAATCTCTGGCTTAATCTTTTGCATCACTTTGCCAAAGCGTTGCATATTGATTTGAGATTTCTTTGTAATTGGATGTAAGAGTCCGCGAACGATGAGCACCAAACAAATGATTGCAATGCCCCAGTCAAATACAACGTGTTGATCTAAAAAAGTAAGTATCCAAGCGAGCAAATCTGCAAGCCATTGGAATGTGCAAATCGCGCACATGCTTGACATTTGATAGAGCACTAGTTCTCGCATGTTGAGTGCGACATACGGTTGCTCATTGTCTAAAATTGCACGCATCATCGGACCGGCGTATACGCCCATTGATAGGTCAAAAGAATCATTCGGTAAAACAGTTGTTTCAGGACTCCAAAGAGCAGTCAAGATGAATTCGTTGTCACCATCTCCGTACACTTGGCTGCTGATAATCTCGACCTTGTCTGTGAGTGTTCGGTTCCCAACACCTTCATTATTGATGTCTGGTAAAACTGCAAGAGCAAAGTAACGATTCGTTGATGCAAACCAAGAGAGTTTAAGCGTGTCTTCTTCTGTTTCCTCTGTAGGCCAGAGCGGTTCAGAATCGAGTTTTGTTGCATCTGCGTATTCGTACAAAATTTCTGTTGATTGAATTGGTGCAGCTTGGTTTGGGTCAAACTCTTCTGATAATTCCCAACCGAATCTAAAGCGCCTTCGATCCATGTACCGTGAACGGTCAACAACAAGACTTCGCGGTCCATACTGTAACCAACGAACAGAGAGCGTACCGCTTGTTGCATTAGTGACGCTTTGATCAAGTGTTAAGCCGTACTGGTCGCCAAGCGTCCAGTCTCGGTGAATCGTTGCGACAGTTGAACCATCTTGGGCAACGACTTCTGCAACAAAGTGAATGGCATGCTCACTGACACTTTCGACTTGCCAAAAATCAGGGTTTGTCAGGTGAAGTGTGTGTCCATTAATGACCACTTGACTTGCGCCCAAGATTGATGCTGTTGCACTCGCAACACCATTACTCGTTTGATATTGCAAGGTTTTTGCTGTGCCTAAGAGGTATAAATCATCATAGGAGGGTTGCGTTCCGCCTTCAGCCCTGAACTTATCCCAAGCAAGTTTGCCATCGACAGTTTCAAAAATGTTTGAGAAACGAATTGAGTCAATGCCTGCGCCTGCAACAGTAAAGTTGACCTGCATTCCCCACTTGTTGTAATCATCAAGTGAGCCAAGTGAAAGTGATTCATTTGATTTTTCAAATCGCTTTAGCGATATGTTGCCCGTTTCAGTTTGTGCTGCGTTAACTTGAGTAACACTTTCAGTTGGTGTTGCAACTGGTTCATGCTCTACGGGATTTGCATTGCTGTCATTCGTTTCAACAAGTGCAGTGTTAGGATCGGGCTTTTCTTCGGTGGGTTGTGTTTGCCGCTCTGGACCAAGGATAACCGCAAGCAAAATTCCTGCAGCTGCAAGTAGGACAAGGAGTGGAATGATACGGCGCCGTGCCTGTGGGGACATTTGTTCTTCTCTTATGTTGTATCAGCGACCTTCGTGAAGTCGGTCACCTAACCAGTTACTTAATTCCGGAATCGCATGGATTTTACTTGAGACTGAATCAATGTCATATTCAAGTCGAAAGAAATCGACAGTTGTTGCTTCACTGTCAAGGATTGCATAACTGCTTCGTGGGTCTAAATCACGCGGCTGTCCAACGGAACCAGGATTAATGATGATGTGTTCTTCATCTTTATAATTGAATGAGTATTCAAAATCTTCAGGAGGATAAAAGTCTGGTTCAGTTGTGAAGATTCCCGGTACATGGGTATGACCAGACATTGAGTGTTGTGGGATGCGGTCAAAGATTTGTTTCATCTTGACTGGCGAATTGATTGCGTCATCTGGGAAGAGGTACTCATTGATTGGCCTTCTTGGAGTGCCGTGCACACATAAAAAGTCATCCATTTGAGTCCGGACTCTCAAACCCCCAAGGAACTCCCATCTTCGTGCAGCGACTTCCTTGTCTTGCTCTGCATCAAACTGAGCGCGGGTCCAGTATGCAGCTTGTTCAGCAGCGGCATTAAAGTTTGTTGGTTCATAAAGTGCGCCGTAATCATGGTTGCCAAGAAGGGACCATTCACATCGCTCTGCAACAAGGTCAACACATTCAGCAGGATTTGGACCGTAACCCAAAATGTCTCCAAGACACACGATGCGATCGACCGACTTTGAGTCAATATCCGCGAGCACTGTTTGAAGCGCTTCAAGGTTGCCATGGATGTCACTGATGATTGCTGTTCGCACTATAGGATGCCTTTATCTGCCAAAGCGAGGAATGATACTCTGACTCCGCTAAGAATGCGAATTTTACCCCTCGCAAACCACCAGCAAACCGCCGTATGAGACCCTGAGACGTGCAATTGTAAGTGACTGTCATGAAAAGAGTTCTGTAAAACAGGACCCAATATCGCTCCCTCGGATAGAATACCCCACTTTTCAGCATTTCCCATTCTTACAACTGGAAGGATAGAACGTTGTCATCAGAACGCCATTTCGATTTAATTGTGATTGGTTCCGGTCCTGGCGGATACGTCGGTGCCATTCGTGCTGCCCAAATGGGCATGAAAGTCGCTTGCATCGACCGTGATAAACTTGGTGGTGTTTGCCTGAACTGGGGCTGTATCCCTTCAAAAGCACTTCTACATGGAGCTGAAATATACAATGAAGCAATTAACCATGGTGAAGCGTGGGGTATTCATGCAAATGATGTCACTGTTGACTGGGGCGCCTTCATCGGAAGAAGTCGCAAGATTACAGAACAACTCAATGGTGGCGTAGGATTCCTCTTTAAAAAGAATGGCGTTGAACACATTCAAGGTCATGCTCATATTCTTTCCGGTAACGATGGACTGAACCCATGCAAAGTTGAAGTTCGTGAAGCAACGGGGGATTATTACAACGGCGATGGCTCAACTGTACTTGAAATAGTTACCGCTGACCGGGTGCTTATTGCAACTGGCGCGAAGCCACGCGAGTTACCGTTTGCACCATGTAATGCCAACACCATCATCAACTCTTCAGACGCGATGACTTTGAGTGAAAGACCAGAGTCACTCATCATCATTGGTTCAGGTGCAATTGGTATGGAGTTCGCCTACGTTTACAACGCGTTCGGTACAAAAGTAACCATTATCGAAATGCTTGATCGAATTTTGCCAGCGGAAGACGACGAGATTAGCAAACTTGCACTTCGCGCATTTAAGAAACAGGGCATGACGATCCATACTGGGGCAGCAGTACAAAACATCGAAGCAACAGACAGCGGAGTCACAGTTACATTCGCTGATGTGAATGATGAAACAAAGGTACAAACTGAGTCAGGCGACAAAGTCCTCATAGCCATTGGCGTTGGCCCAAGAGCAGACGGTTTGTTTGCGGATGGACTTGGTGTTGAACTCGAACACGGTTTCATCAACACAGATGCAAAGAGTGCCCAAGAACCAACATATCAAACGTCCGTGAAAGGCATTTACGCAATTGGCGATATCATCGGAGCGCCTCTTCTCGCACATGTTGCCTCAGAAGAAGCAGTGACATGTGTTGAGCGAATGGCAGGGCACCATACATTTGGCGTTGATTACGCGGCAATTCCAGGATGCACATATACGAGCCCTCAGATTGCATCTATTGGCAAGAGCGAACAACAACTCAGCGATGAAGGCATTGAATACACCAAGGGCGTGTATTCATTAAAAGCGCATGGCAAGGCAATTGCAGTTGGTTCAGCAGATGGCGTTGTGAAACTGCTCGCGAGTAAGCCATATGGCGAAATCTTAGGTGCCCACATCATTGGCGAAGACGCAAGTGAACTCATTGCAGAAATCGGTCTTGCAATCCGCTTAGAAGCAACTGTTGAGGATATTATTTCAACCATGCATGCTCACCCAACGATGGCAGAGTCCATCCATGAAGCAGCGCTTGGCACTGAAGACAGAATGATTCACAATTGACATTTACGTATAAAGAAACAACCCTAAACAACGGCATGCGGATCACCTGTGAATGCGTACCATCTGCAGCATCAACTGCAATAGGGTTCTTTGTCAAAACTGGCGCAAGAGATGAAACGAAAGAACTCATGGGGGTGAGTCATTTCCTTGAGCACATGATGTTCAAAGGAACAGACACGCGAAGCGCTCAAGAAGTGGATTTAGCGTTTGACTCGCTTGGTGCAGAGCACAATGCATTTACTTCAGGCGAGATGACAGCGTTTTGGGGTGCGTGTATGCCAGAAGTTCTTGGTGAAGTACACGACGTGCTGACGGACATCTTAAGACCTGCGCTTCGTCAGGAAGATTTCGATGCGGAAAAGGGCGTCATCCTTGAAGAGATTGCAATGTATGACGACCAACCATTTTGGGTGTTGTATGAAAAAGCACTTGAAACGTATTTTGCAGATCAGAGCGTGGGTCACCGCGTTTTAGGAACAAATGAAACAATCAAAGCGATGAAGCGCGACGAACTCGCTGCTTACTTTGAGCATCGGTATAGCGCAGATAACACAATCGTTGCACTCGCGGGGAATGTTGATTTTGATGATATGGTTCAACGCATTGAACAGAGTTGTAGCACGTGGGCAACGACGAATGTAAAACGAGCATATCCACAGATTGAACGAACAATTGGCGAACTTAAAGTTCCGATTCCCAACTTGAATCAACAGTACATCATGATGCTCATGCCAAGCACACCCTTTGATGATGAACGAAAATATGCTGCGACTGCAGTGAGTTCAATCTTAGGTGGCGGTGATGGATCGAAATTCCATTTTGCACTTGTCGACAGCGGTCTTGCTGAACAAGCAGCAACTGGAATCGACACGCATGATGGTTATGGCGAACAAATTGCTTGGGCGACATGCAATCCAAACAATGGCGAGCAAGTGATTGACATCATGAAAAAAGAGATGAGCAATGTTTCAAGTGCAATCACTCAAGATGATTTAGATCGAGTGGTTGCAAAGGCCGCAACCGAGTCAGCCATTCGCAGCGAGCGTCCAGCAGGAAGCATGAAACGCCTTGGTTCAATGTTGACAACGAATGGTTCTTATCTTTCGTTAGAAGACGAGTTGAAAAAAATCGAATCGCTTACACTTTCAGATTTGCATTCTGTTTTAGATGAATTCCCTTGGGAACCCAAGTTTATTGCAATGACTGAACATAACGATTAATCCATGAACACAGATACTGCAATTTGCTTACGGTGTTGGGATTGGTCAGAAACGAGTCAGACAGTGAGTATCTTGACTCGCTCAAATGGCATCATTCGTGGTATCGCAAAGGGATCGAAACGAGATAAAGGGGCATTTTCTGGCGGCTTTGACCCAGTAACACGTGGGCAAATTGTGTACCGATTAAAAAACGGAGCAGATCTTGCGACGCTCACGGAATGGCAACTTGAACATGTCTGGTGGAAGGCCCGCGGTTCTCTTGAGGTGAATAAAGCAGCGATATACATGGTCGATCTAGTTGGAAGGATGATGACTTCTCATGACCCACATCCAGTTGTGTTTGACGCGCTTGTTGAGTCACTCAATCGAATGAATCAGGGGCATGACATCGACTGGCCACTGCTTCGATTCAGTTGGACGCTTCTTGTCGACACGGGCTACCGACCTTCGCTTGAAGGACCGCAAGGACTTGCGGAAGTTGTAGGATTTAGCGCGGACGCGGGTTCTATTGTTGCAGACACGGGCGAAATCGACCGTGTACGCGTTCGTAGAGATACGATTGAAGCACTCAAACTCCTTTCTGAAGAACAACCAATGTCAACGATAGAGCCGGAGACTTTAAACAGAGCAAACCGGCTTCTTGCGCACTACTTCAGGCACATCATTGGCAAGGAGTCTTCAGCAATGCGATGGATGTGGGGAACAATTCAGTCGTAGTTTGCTTGAATAGTCGGTATACTTCATACAGTGAAGACGACGCGAATCATTTCATTGCTGAATCAAAAAGGCGGTGTGGGAAAAACAACCACGACGGTCAATCTTGCCGCTGCAATTGCTCATGCAGGACACCGCGTCCTTGTTGTTGATTTAGACCCACAAACGCATTTGGGCTTGCACTTTGGTATCGATGAAGCGGCAGTCTCAGTGTATGACTTGCTGATTGAAGATGAAACAACAGTCGAGCAAGCTCGCCTCAACGCACGACCCAACATCGATTTAATCACGAGTGAAGTTGACTTAGCAGCAGCAGAATCTGAACTCGCCTCAAAGACCAACCGGCATGATTTATTGAAACAAAAACTTGATGCAATCAAGAGTGAGTATGACTACATTCTGATTGATTGCCCCCCAAGTTTAGGTCTACTTACAATCAATGCACTTGCAGCGTCGAACGAACTGATCGTTCCAATGCAAGCGCACTTCCTTGCACTTCAAGGTGTAAGCAGATTGTTTGAAACGGTGCGATTGCTCGTTGACGGAATCAATCCAAACTTAAGCGTCAGCGGTGTTGTTCTATGTATGTTTGAAGGTCAAACGAATCTGGCAAAAGAAGTCGTCACTGATTTAACAGAGTTTTTTGAATCGTCACGTGGGCTATCCTTGCCTTGGAGCAATTGCACAATTTTAGACCCACCCATTCGCAGGAATGTTAAGCTTGCAGAGGCCCCGAGTTTTGGTCAAACAATTTTTGACTATGAACCCGAATGTGCTGGCGCGCAAGATTATGCCAAACTCGCACAAAGTGTGATGGAAGCGCATCAGCATCAAACTTCGCAAGTGATTGAAGTGAAATCAACTGAAGAGTTGAGTGACCCAATTTCACATGACGCTCAGTAATCATGTAACAACGAAATGGCGAGCGTTCTTCTGGGGGCTGCTTGTTCTTGTGTTTGTTTTGTCACATCGATTTCAAGCAGATCCGACGGGCGAGCCAGGTCTCACACCTGACAAAATGCTTCACTTCGCAGCATTCGGGGCAATTACTTTTTTGTTTATTGGCTCTCGGTACATTTCAAATGGATTCATCGTGTTTGCAATTGCAACGGCATGGGTCATTTTTGATGAGTGGACGCAACACCTGTTTCCAAACAATCGTACTTGGAGCACTGCAGACGTGGTTGCTAGTGAACTAGGCGTAGTGGCAGCAATGTGCTGGAAGGGGGCTTGTTCATCTAGAAAGTTGCAACCATTAAAAGAAGCATTTGATTCAGTACTCAACAGTTGGCACATGTGGATGATGCTTAGCGTTGTGGGGTTTACAACGCTTTGTATGAGCGTGCTTGCTTCCTGGCACCTCTTGCAACTATTCATAGAAGTTCCAAGTGATTCAATCACCATGATTATCTCGCTGTCATTCAGCACACTTTTAATGTTGCTCTATCTCATGCGTGACGAAACAATTCACGCGATTCTTTCTCCGCTCTTAAAAAGTATGGTATTGCCAATGATGTGGTCGATTAGTTTGAGCCCATTCATTGCGCTTATATTGAGTTTTTTTACGGCAATGCCACTTGTGGTTGCATTTGCAATTATTGTTTCATTTGCTCGACTTATTTGGGACGCGAAGGTATTTACGCTGAGGGAATTGTCAGTTGACCTCTGAACAGTTTGAGAAAAACACACGAACAAACACTTTGCTAACGCTTGCGAGCCGAATCACAGGACTCGTACGTGATGGTGCGATGTCAAGAGTGTTTGGAGTCGGCTCATTTGCATCAGCGTTTTACTTTGCATTTTTAATTCCAAACTTGTTTCGACGCTTGTTTGGCGAAGGGGCACTTGCGGCAGCATTTTTGCCAGCGTACTCGAAACTACATTATGAAAATGAAGCGCAAGCAAAAGCATTTGCAACATTAACACTCTCAACACTAACGCTGTTTCTCGGCGGCATTGTCATTGCATTAGAACTCATTTTACTTGCTGTGTTAAGTATGCAAGAAGAACCGAAACTCTCGGTTCAGTTAACGATGGTGATGTTGCCTTACATGCCGCTTGTTTGCATCGTTGCAATTCTCGCGGCAATGCTTCATGTTCACAGCAAGTTTGGCCCGCCCGCTGCAGCACCCATCATTTTGAATGGCGCAATGATTGGTGCGACCGTAGGATTGATTCACTTCTTTGACAGCGAATCAAAACACATGTTCGCAATTGCAATTGCAGTCGTGATTGCAGGAATCATCCAAGTGATTTGGTCACTGTTTGCGCTAAGACGGGTGGGGTGGTTCTCCTCAGAAGCATCAAGGATGCGAGGTGAATTACGTAAACTCATGCGAACAACACTCCCAATGATCGTTGGACTTGGAGTGCTTCAGATCAACACACTCTGTGATGGTCTCATCGCAAGTTGGGCAACGCTTTTCGGAGATACGGTGTTCGGCGTTGCTTACCCCTTGCAAGAAAGTGCAATGAGCGAACTGAGTTTCGGACAACGACTGTATCAATTTCCACTTGGCGTTTTTGGGATTGCCATCGCAACTGCAATCTATCCACCTCTTGCTAAACAACACCAAGATGAAAACGGTTTT
>JAKVBR010000120.1 GCA_022447165.1 Phycisphaerales bacterium
CTCTCAATTGGACTTCATCACGAATATGACTCGATTGTCGCAGAAGGTGTTAAAAACGATTTCTTGCATGTGACGGCAGGCATCGAATACGCTTTTTAGGTCTAAATCGGCCTTTTTGAGTATTTAGAGATTATTTGCCCCTGAATCAAAAAAAAAGCCCGAATTCGTTGACCATTATCGGTTCACGCGCATAGTAGTAGTAATGACTTTGAAACCAAGACAAGAACGGTTGATGAAACAACTTCGCGAGCGAGAAGGAAGTGCTCGAGTGGTTGCTGTCGAATTGTCACCTTTGGCTAGAGGTCAACATGCATTTGCAGCACTTTGTTGTGGCAATTGGAATGCATGTGCTACGAATCTTTACTTTGCAATGACGACAACATGTACTTGCATCGCGAAGAAATTAGCGGGAGCTAACAGGAAGTAACGAGATTACTCAATCTAACCTGAAACGCCCCCGCTCAAAAAAGCGGGGTTTTTTATTGAACGACGAATTAGACATGATGAACGAACACGAAAATCCAAACGACACACCGCAATGGAATGACGAGCCCTCACTTGCTGGACTTGTAAAGCCATTACGCATCCGTTTGACTGAAACCACAGAGGGCTGGAAGGTCGAACTTTCTTCACTCTCACCTGGCGATGCCATGATGGCATTGGCTCGGGAAGATTTGCTAGAGGATTCGACCATCCTCTGTGGTACGGGTGCTAAAGATTGGGTTGCGTGCATCAATGGTCCTGTTGAAGTCAGTGACGCAGATGCAATTTTGCATGAAGTCAATAATTCTGAACTACCACTCGTTGCTGACTTCCGAATGCAGTCCGTCATTACCGCAACAGAGCATGAAGGCGTATCAGCCCATGTGCGTGTTTATGATGAAGCGCTTCTTCTGATTGCAAGCGCACTTGCTCAGTATGTAGGTGCAATTATGAATACAAGCATTTCCCTTCCTGACTTAGGATTGGTTGACGCTCTTCTAGAACAAAGTGACTTACTTTCAATCAAACCGATTGAAACAGAAGTGTATTCAACCTTCATTGATATTGGAATCTCGGCATCTAACGGCTCAGTTCCAGCATCGATGGCTGCGATTTATGACATCTATTCAGATTCGTGGCATTGTGATTAATAACGTGTGTGTGTAGCCGCGTTGGCTATGCATGTCCCTCCTCCTTGATGTGCACAGGGTGAGCAAACTGCTCGCCCTGTGCTGTATCATGACACCATGATTAGTACGCTTGGAAGTGTGGTTTCTCGGATGATGGAGCGAATTGTTCCTGATCCGTTTGTTATTGCCATTTTGCTCACATTGCTCACAGCAATCGCATCACTTGTGTGGGGCGACTATGGCGGCGATTCACAGTTTGGTGGTCTCATCGATGCGTGGAGCAATAGCCAATCTGGCTTATGGGCACTTCTTGCCTTTGCAATGCAAATGTGCCTCATTCTGGTGACCGGTTACGCGCTTGCAACAACCTCGCTTGTCAGACATTGCATAGACTCAATCGCGGACATCCCTCAATCGACCGCAAGCGCTGCAGCAATCGTTGGATTCATCGCATGTGTTGCGGGACTTGTGAATTGGGGGCTCGGATTGATTGTTGGGGCGCTACTTGCACGCGAAGTTGGGTTCTCATTGCAACGCAGGAACATCCCATGCCATTACCCGCTCATTGCTGCAGCCGGCTTTATGGGCTTACTTGTTTGGCATGGCGGACTCAGTGGTTCTGCGCCCCTTTCCATGACAACCGAATCAGGCGCAGCAAAGGTCATCCCTGAGCAGTATTTGGAATCAATCGAAACAGTGCTGTTAAGTGATTCAATTGGCTCATCTCTGAACTTTGTTGTGAGTGGCGGACTGCTCATTCTCGCCCCACTTGTGCTGTTTTTTCTCGCACCAAAAGATGAGAATTCGTTCAAACCAATTGGCACGTTTAACGTTGATCCGGGGAGTGCAGGGCCAATAGAAAAGCAGCATGATTCAATACCTGACAAACTCAATCATTCAACTGTCATTGCACTTTGTATTGCCCTGCCCCTGTTTGTTGCACTTGGCAGGCATGTCATTGAGCATGGTCTCGACAAAGTTGGATTGAATCAAATCATCATGTTCATGCTCGCACTTGGCGTGCTACTTCATCAGTCACCGCTGAAGTACATGGAGGCAGCATGCAAAGGTGCAACTGGGTGCGCAGGCATCATGATTCAGTTTCCACTTTATGCAGGCATCATGGCAATGATGGCATCCTCGGGACTGATGGCAGAACTCACCGAGGTGTTTGTCGCAAACAGTACAAGCGATTCAATGCCAATTCTTACAATGATTTCAGCAGGTATTGTGAACCTCTTTGTACCAAGTGGCGGTGGGCAGTGGGCGATTCAAGCGCCGGTTGCGCTTGAAAGCGGCATGCAACTTGGCATTGCTCCTGGCAAAATGGTCATGGCTGTTGCATATGGTGATCAACTCACAAACATGCTTCAGCCATTCTGGGCACTCCCATTACTTGCAATTACTGGCGTCAGGGCAAGAGATATTGTTGGTTACACTGCCGTAGTCATGTTTGCTGCGTTCATTTGGATTACGATTGGATTGTTCTTTGCTGGATAACGCATGTCAATAGTCACACAACAATATAAAGATGGCGTCACGACCATCACGCTCAACAATCCAGAAATGCGAAACGCGCTTTCCATTGAGATGTTTGATGCTATTGAACTTTCTTTAAGTGAATTGAATCCAGATACCCGCGTTGTGCTTTTACGTGGCGATGGCGATGTCTTTTGTTCAGGGTTCGACATGAAAGCGTGCACAAACGATATTGCGCTCCTCGAAACGTTTATTCTTCGTTTAAGTGGGCTCATCAAACAACTCAAACGACTCAAGCAGCCCGTTGTTGTCGCCGCACATGGTGCTGCAATTGCAGGCGGATGTGCAATGCTCACTGCGTGCGACTTTGTTGTTGGATCACTGGATGGTAAATATGGTTATCCAGTCCACCTGCTTGCTATTACACCAGCCGTCACCATCCCAACGCTGTTTCAAAGAGTTGGTGAGGGGAAAGCAAGAGCGCTTTTGATGAGTGGACAAATTTTGCGGGGCCGCGATGCGGTTGGCATCGGACTCTTGACGCACGCTGCAAACGATGATGAAGGTGCAAATGAACTAGCTCGCCAACTAGCTGAGGAACTTGCGAAGAAACCGCCACACGCCATGCAGGTCACCAAGCAGTGGCTGAATGAACTTGATGGTTCGTATAGTGACGAATCGTTTGACAGAGTCGCAAGTGAAACTGCAACTGCAGCCACCGATGAAACGGAAGAACGCTTAAAAAGTCAATGGGGTTCGTAAGTTAAACGCCTTGCAACTCTTGAGCAGTCGAATCATCGACTAAATCGCTGTGGCATGCTGCCTTGCCTTTGTCTGCGCCCATCTTTGATGCAAGTTTATGGACTTCTTCGGGTGATAGTACGCCGCGCTGTTCAAGAATTTCTTGCTGTTCAACGGTGAGTGCAGCAGAAACTTTTGGTTTATCCCATGCATAATTTTCATCTTTGCCAGACGCAAACTCTTGAATCTCTTTACTGATACGAACGCTACACCAATCATGGCCACACATTGCACAGAAGTCTGTGTCAACATCGAGATCTTCATCGTGCATTGCTCTTGCAAAATCTGGATCGAAACTTAGTTCAAAGTGTTTCTGCCAATTGAGCGCAGCACGTGCTTTGGTGAGTTCATCATCTTGATTTCGCGTGCCCGGTATGCCAAGTGCAACATCGCCAGCATGTGCAGCAATCTTGTATGCAATGCAGCCCTGCTTGACATCATCTTTCTTCGGTAAACCAAGGTGTTCCTTTGGCGTGACATAACAGAGCATTGATGCGCCGTGATACGCCGCCGCTGTTGCGCCAATGCAGCTTGTGATGTGGTCGTAACCTGGGAAGATGTCTGTGACGAGTGGTCCAAGGACGTAAAACGGCGCGCCGTGGCAAAGCGTTCGTTGCAACTTCATGTTGTATTCAATTTGGTCAAATGAAACGTGCCCAGGTCCTTCGACCATGACTTGCACGCCTTTTGCCCAAGCGCGCTCTGTAAGTTCACCAAGCACTTCAAGTTCTCTTAACTGCGCTTCATCCGTTGCATCAGCGAGTCCGCCCGGTCTTAAACCGTCACCAAGGGAAAATGACACATCATATTGACGCATCAAATCGCAGATGTCATCGAAGCAGTCATACATTGGGTTTTGCTTGTTGTGGTGAATCATCCATTTTGCAAGTAGAGAACCGCCTCTTGAAACGATGCCAATGAGCCGGTCCTTAATAAACGGAAGATGTTCTTTAAGAACGCCAGCATGAATCGTAAAGTAGTCGACGCCTTGCTTCGCTTGATTCTCAAGTTCGGTGAGGATGATTTCAGGCGTTAAATCTTCAATCTTTCGACCTATGATCATTGAGTACACTGGGACCGTTCCGATTGGAACCGTTGACTCGCCGATGATTGCGCTTCGACATGCATTTAAGTCGCCGCCGGTAGACAAGTCCATCACCGTGTCAGCGCCCCATTTGACTGACCAATGGAGTTTTTCAAGTTCTTGTTCGATGCCAGATGAAACTGGTGATGCGCCCATATTCGCATTGACTTTCGTCAGCGACGCTCTACCAATTGCCATCGGGTCCAAGTTCATTTTTAGGTGATTGATGTTTGCCGGAATAATCATGCGGCCTGATGCAACTTCATCGCGAACTTGCTCAGCCGAAAGATGTGGTTCGCGTTCTGCTACCCGAATCATCTCTGGCGTAATCGTTCCAACTCTTGCGTGCTCAAGTTGAGTCACAGGAGTTGTGTGCGGCGCAGGATTAAAATCCCATGCAGTGAGTGTTGAGGGGGCTGGCATTCCGGGAGTATCTGGTGATGAAAAAGTCGTTGCGCCACCGATATTCTGTTTCAGAGCAAAACTGCCAGGACCCGTTCCCTGTTTTTCACTTGAAGGATGATTTGCGCCATGCATTGGCAAGACGTGTGATTGAGTTCCAATAGTTTGCTCTGATTGCGTCATGCAAAGTATTGTACCTTCGGTACAATCAGGAGTGAAAATGAACCGTTTGACTTTCTATTTGATTTGTGTCTTCTTTGTAGCAAGTGGTTGCTCTTCAAAGCAAGTCATGACTTTTCCCCAAAGAACGCTTGAAACTGCGGGACCAGTTGCAGTCGATGTCCAATCGTTTGCTGGCGATGTCACCGTCATCGTTGATGAGTCGCTTCAAAACGCCACAATTGATGTGGTTCAACGAATTGAAGCATACACAGAAAACGAAGAACCAGTCAAGCAAATCAGTTGGACATGTCAGATTGATCGATCATCCTCAGGTGAAATCCTCATATTGGCACTCAATTGTGATTCAAATCCACTTCAGACTGTGTTTGCAGATGCCGTCGTGCGA
>JAKVBR010000121.1 GCA_022447165.1 Phycisphaerales bacterium
CAAACGGCACCGGCTTAGTTGTATCCCAATCTTCGATTTTAAATGTAGCGGTGCGGCTAAGTGGGTCAATGTCTGCAACTTGAGTACCTTTGTAGGTCTTAAGTTGCGCTTGATTGTCAGGATGAAGTGGCGGTAACTGCACTGCCATCTTCAATGTGTCTTCACTGACTGAGTAGAGCGTAGAGAGAACAGGTCCGTACAAATCCCACTCATGATATGAAACACCGTCGCCCTTAATGGATACATCGTCAAACCAGTGGCCTGTGTTGCTGTTCTCTGGTCCATGGTGCGATGCAAGAGCAAAGCCGCCATCAAAGGATGCATCATCATAAAACATGTACGCTGCTGAACTCACCAGCGAGCCATCTTGAACATCAGTAGCAGAGATGATGAGTCTATCTGAATCAAGATGGTTGTCGTCCATCGATTTGTATCTCACAGAAAGAGTGACGGGTCTCATGCCACGCTGTCCAAAACCGTCGCCCTCTGTGAAGTAGGGCTCAATGAGTTTTAAGTCATCCGGTCCAATCTTTGTATTGATTGACCAAAGAGGAGTCGCTCCAATAGAAGTAGAGAAGTCCCGTAGAAAGACCATCCCATTGTGATCGACACCAGCAATATAACCACCATCTTCAGCGGGAACATGATGTGTAAGAGCAGTTAGTTTCCGGTTGATGTTCTTGCTGCCAGCGCCAATCAACACGCCACTCCAACTGTTTACATTTGCTTTTGGATTTCGCTCTATTGAGCCAGTCCTGAAAGTCAGTTCAAAGTATCCATCGATGAAAATTGGCAATCAGTGCATCGTACGGACTGGGAGTTTCTCTCCAACCTCTAAGCACTCTACGCGATGATTGTTGACTTGCCAATCTTGAAGGCGATTTGCGTGCCATGCTTCGCCTGTCCAAACTTGATTGGGTGTGCTGTCCCAATTAAATTGAAATGGTTGAAAAGCGAGTGCGAGGAGCAATTCAATCATTATTAATCTTCTTTATGCAGTGGAGGAGAAGGCGGAACATCTTGTTTGTGTTTCTGGTCATATGCCTTTGCATGTTTAAAGAATGCGCCTTCTGCAGCGCCTCTTGCGATGACATAGCCCGCCCATCCGTCGAGAATGCCGAGTTTGAAAAAGTAATGCTTAACAAACTCAATGTAACTTCGAGCAAGAGCGCCAAGCATGGAATTCCCGCCACCTTTGGCGAGTACTTTCTCAGCGCCAAGTGTTGAGTAACGGTTACTTTTGTGTTGCAATTCGTCTAGATTCCAAAATGGGACTTGCCAAATTGCTGCAGGCAGCACGTTTGTGGTTGCGCCTGTCGCAGGAATCCATCCCTCATGGACGGGCAGATTGTCATACATCATTTTGCCATTTCTAAAGAGTTGTGGCTGTCTAAAGTTCGGATACCACCCGCTGTGTTTGATCCATTTATTCATAAACCAATTTCGCCGAGGAACTTTCCAGATATCTTCCGAATTAGGGTCGTTTATAATTTTTAAGATTTTATCCCTAGCTTCTGGTGTACATCGTTCATCTGAATCAAGCGAGAAAATCCAATCACACGAGCATGATTGGATGGCTTCATTCCGCAGTTTTCCAAAACCATCAAACTCTATCTGTACGACTTTAGCCCCAAGTTCCTTAGCGAGTTCTGTCGTTCCATCAGTTGAGTAAGAATCGCAAAATATGATTTCATCAGCCCACATGACACTGTTGATTGCGGCTTCGATTTTATCGACTTCATTAAACCCGATGATGTATGCGGAAACTGTTTGTTTTGTAGTCACTATGGGATTATAAAGCAGTTGTTATTCAGAGGTATTGTTTGACTTGAGGTCAAGCGGTAAATCAGAATGCATCGTTAGGCGACTCAATTGTTCACCCTGAATAAGTAAGCCCTCAGCCTTACCCGGTTTACTCCATTTCACATCAATACAGATGAGGCGTTCATCGTCATCGAGATACCCGACATGGTCAACGACGGTATGCCCAACAATGATTGCTTTTGCATCATGTGTCTTTAAAATTGCATCAATCTCATCTGATGTTGGTTTTGGTCCATAAGTGTCTAAATGTTTTGTAAAATAACCCCTGAACCAAAGTGGGCCTTGGCGGTGCCATGCGAGCGATGTTTTCAAATCATCCCGATCGCCCCATGCTGGAGGCCTAAGCGTTTTACGAATGGAACTGTTTAGCGATTCAATGGATTCGTTAAGGTCAAGTAACTTTGGTGAATATCCTGCATGAACAAAGAGATAGGGGCCTGCTTGTACAATCGAGTTCTGAGCACGCATCCAATGACCCAAGGTGCTTCTCATATTGAACAGGGTGGTATACGGAATGTTAAACTCTTTTACGACGAATTCATATTTTGGATGAACATACCTAAGGTCGTCACAGAGAATCATTGCTTCGTGATTGCCAATCACAAAGTGAACATCGCCATCTTGCTCTCTTGCTTGCTGCTGTAGTTTGCGGATAAACCAAAGTAATTCAGTGACTCGATCACCGCGGTCTACAGAATCGCCATTAAAGAGGAGGTGGTTCGAGCCCCAATCCCAGTCATAATCATCGTTAATGATGCCGTGCTTCTTAAGAAATGCAGTGAGTTGATCAAGGTTTCCCTCCAAGTCGCTCACAGCGAGGAGTTGCTCTGGTTGTTTAAATGTTGAGGGAGGGATGGAAGGAGGATTTGGGCTTATTTTGATTGTCTTAACTTCAGGAAAATTGGGCGAAATCTCATAACGACCATTGATGAGAGAGATTGGTTTTCGGACAACATCACCATGTTGATAACTGATGGCAGTGTAGTTGCCCTCGTCTTGCTTAATGATATATGGGCCATCAGAAATGCTTGAAGCAGTTAGCGGTAAGCACTTTATCTCGGTAGCCCTTTTGATTCCATCTTCTTCATTAAAAGTTACTTTGGCAAGATTGCCTTGCACTGGTAACTCACTTCCAAAAGTTGTTGAAGCGTTCTGTTTGATTTCATGTTCACCGATGACCCAAGTGTTCTGGTCATCTGTAGGAAATGCTTTAATTACATCTACAATTGTTACGGGATCTGCAGTGGTGCTCAGAATGACAAAGAAAAGAGTTATTAAAATTTGCATCACATTATTTTATGGTGAATGTACATCAATTGAGATATCAACTAATTTAATAGAAAGATTGGAGATTAATTATGACAAGTAAATTGACGCGAGAACGATTTGGGTCAATGCCATTTGCTGATATCTACTACGGAAAAGAAAATGGCAAGCATTTTTACGAAGTGATGACCAGAGTCCTGCTTCGCAGTCCGCGACTAAGAACTGAATCCTGCTCCATTGAAAAACCGTCCAGTGATGGACGGTTTAAATAGCGGGGACAGGATTCGAACCTGCGACCTCCGGGTTATGAGCCCGACGAGCTACCAGACTGCTCTACCCCGCAATAGGGGAGAGGCAGTATATACCTACCTATCGGTTGGGTCAATGGCATTGATTCTTGAACATCAGGTCAAATTGACGATAGAAGCCCTGTGAATACGTTTAAGTTCGATGTTGGTTGGCTGTATCTCATTGCCGGCTTGTTACTCGCAGTTGCTGCAATTTATATACCCGCACTGATTGAACTGGACCATTTGAGTAACCAAGCAGACGAATCCAGCCTGCAACACCAGTATCGAGAGGAAATGTTTAACTCTTACAAATCATTTTATGACGAGATTCAATCAGAGGATGCGTCGGTTAAACAGCGCGTTAGACAGGTTCAGTTCAATGAACATGCGAGTGGCATGCCAATCGTGACGGATTTAGCAGCATCGAATACACCTTTGCAGTGGATCGATGAAAAAGTGCAAGAAATATCAACTGTTAAAATCGAAGAATCAAAAAGTTCAACTCTTTCTCAAATCTTATCTGGTTCTGGGAGGTTGTGGGTAGCAGCGCTTGGTTGCTTTCTCATATTTGTTGGTTGCTTAAAGTGAGCACCATTTGCCGAAGAAATTAAGCAAAGAATTATCGAGCATAAGCACATGCGCTTAAACTAAGCAGGCTTTTATTGCTATTCATATGTCTGGTGTAGGGCGCGAAGAAGGGAGTTATCCAAAGCGGTTGCTTGAACTGCCATCGCCTACAGAATCT
Organism: Phycisphaerales bacterium; assembly: GCA_022447165.1. Classification (GTDB taxonomy): domain Bacteria; phylum Planctomycetota; class Phycisphaerae; order Phycisphaerales; family SM1A02. The sequence continues at coordinate 4,126 of JAKVBR010000121.1, forward strand.
TTGTATCTTTGTGGTAACGAAGAACTGTTAGCACTTCTAACTGTAGACATCGTTGGTTCATAAAGGAAGAAGAGGCGCACTTGATAACGAACACAATTGATGCTGTTGAGGCATGCTTGCACACGTATTCAAACAGATTGGGTTAATAGCTTCTAAGAACTGCTGTAACTACACCTTGGATATTGCAATCTTTAACAATGATTGGTTCAAAATCATCATTTGCTGGCTGAAGACGGACCGTCCCATTTGCTTCTTTGAAGAATGTTTTGAGAGTTGTTTCTCCATCAGGTAGAAGCGCGATTACTCGTTCTCCATTTCGTGCAGTTTGCTGCTTTTGGATGAGGACATAATCACCATCCATGATGCCATCATCTTTCATTGAATCGCCTTCGACTTGTAATGCAAAAGTTTCTGCTTGGGCACCAATGCGAGGGCCAAACATTTCGTTGAGATTTAATGCATCTTGATCTTCACAGCGCTCAATTGGCATACCTGCGGCGATCCGACCTACAAGAGGAAAACGTAGCCCTCCAGTTTCCTCAAGAAAATCGTTTTCAACAATCGATAAAGAGCGAGCTTTGTTTGGCTCTCTTGTGAGAGCGCCTTTGCGTATAAGGGCTTCGATTCGTTCGAAGATTGTCACCTTGCTCACACCCAGCTCTGCTGCAATCTCTTGCATTGTTGGAGAGACGCCTCTTTCGCACCTCCACCTCTGGATAAGATCGATGACTTCGAGTTGTTTTGGTGTTAGATTCATTCAGTATTTCCTTGTTTTGTGAATGGAAGGATCTTCTAAAAAGAGTCAGTTGATTGACATACAGTTGTTGTATTGAGTGATGTGATGGAATTCGCGTAATCAGAGTTCTGAAGCGATGAGCTAAAGAACGCTGATTCCAATTTTTCTCTCTACACACTTCTAGAACTTCAATAGCATCTGATGAAGGGGTGTTGAGTACCCTAAACATGCCTAATATTTTTTGAAATAGGGTCCGCCTCGTTTTTGGATAGAAGTGAATTGCAGGTGCATTCAAAGCGTTTTCAGCACTCGTTGCGCTAATTGCCACGATGTCATCACCTACGCCATAGTATGAAGTGCTGTATGTGTTTGAGGGTCCATGAATAATGAGTGGTGATTCCATAAAAGTGCTCCTGTCTTCCTTTCTTCTTTTGATATCGGCTTATATGTTAGGAAAAAGTTAGGCAAACAATACCCAAATATTAATTTTTTTAGATTAGGATATCATTTCACTTCTATGAAACAAGAGAAATCCCTCCTTGATAAGTCAAAATGGCTGATTGGTGATGAT
>JAKVBR010000122.1:0-2545 GCA_022447165.1 Phycisphaerales bacterium
TTTCACATTCACTTACAACGCATGGTCATCGCTGCTTGCTGTTGAAAGATAAGAGTGTAAGTGACGTTCATTATGTATTAGTCGGAGATGGCGACTTGCACGACGCATCAAAGTGGTGGTTTGATGTGCATGCCATTTCTTACATCGAAGTTAGCCAACTTGATGATGACCCGTGGAAAGATGGAACAGTGAGGGCTGGAGCAGTTGCGTGCGAGTCGATGTTAGATCCAATTGCACGAAGCATGGAATCACAGTTAGGCGACAGGGCAACAATGCAACATTGGTCTGCTGTTACAAGTAGTGAAGCAACTGGCTCGGTGACACATCTTCTTGAAGTTTTTGGAAAGAACGTAAGCAAATGGTCGATGCTTGAAACATACTTCAATGGAAATTTTGATAAAGATAGAATCGCCGCAATTGGCGATGGCTTAAATGATGTAGAGTTATTGAAAGGTGCTGGACTCTCAATCGCCATGGAAAATGCAACGGACTATGTAAAATCACATGCCCAGCATGTTTGCGGTCACCATGAACAAGATGGTTTTGCTGATGCGATGGATGCTTGGATTCTTTCAAAATGAGTGTGCAAGAGTCCATTCAGATGCAAGGCACGATCGCATGGACCATTCCCTCCATCCTGAAAGGGATTCGTCATTGCAAGCAACATTGGCACATTTTCTCTCCAACTTCTGAACCATTTGGTTCAATCCTCGCCACCGTTGAGGGATGCCAGATTGTCCCTGATGCGCAAAGAGGCGTCACGCTCGCGTTAGAATCAAATGAACCGTCCGTAGTATTTGTACCTAATCGTCAGTTAGTGCCCGTGATTGCACTTGCAAAGCAAGCAAGAATCAATGCGCCTCTGATTTTTGTGATTGAGGACCATCCTTCAATTGCGCCTCAATTATCTCCTAGAGAGACAGCGTCAAGAGCGGATATCTGTGTCATTGAACCGTGTGATGCGTCTGAAGTTGAACACTGCGCAGCATCAGCGTCATGGATTTCTGCTTCATGCCATGAGCCCGTTGTGTTAATCACACATCACAGTTTGCTCGGAAGCGCATCGAGTCAAGTGGCAGATATAAGTACTGACCAATTTTCCCTAAGAAAGTCTGAACAAGTTACACCTCTTCGACTTGGTCGGCGGTATGAACTCAACAGACAGCGAACAATTCCAAGCCCGGGTGAAAGAGTTCCCGTCGGTTTTATCACAATTGGGATGTCAGATTCATCTTTAAGGTATTTAGTCAGTGAATTGCAGTTGCTTGGTAGAGTTCCCATGTTGAATCTCAGGATGCTTTCTCCGCTAGATGCAGCGCCCCTCGAACGACTGCTTACTCGTTGCAGGCATGTCGTTGTGCTAGAACCAAGGCCAGGCGAAATGGAACACCTCGTGCTTTCAGTTGCGCAAAAGTTCCAAAGGGAAGGTTTAGAGATTGCAACGATTTGGGGAGCAGAGTTGCCGCCAACAGACCCTGAACAACCCCCAGTCAAAGTGCCAGTGGATATGTTGCACACTTCAGTGGTTGCTCGATACACGCAGCACCTGCTGCATGACATCAAGCCATCTTCCGCAATACCAGAGCGCCTCCTTGATGCAACACCATCACTCAATGTTTCTTCTACAAGAAGGACAACTTTTGGCACGCGAGCAGCGCTTCAATTCTTAAGAGAAGAAACTGAGCAAGTGCTTGAAGCTGAAGAATGGATTGGTGAACTCATCATTGATGGTAAGCATGTCAAAGAGGGAGAGGGGCAGTCGGTCAAAATTGAAGCGTGGGGACAAGACCACTTCCTTGCTTCTGGATTGGGGGTCGTAGAGTCATCATCAAAATTGTCAGAGACAAGAATTCTCTTGGTTTGGCGTTCAAAATCTATAGGTCACTCACTTTACTCGATGGTTGAGTCAGTGTTGCCAAAGAAAGCGGATGATGCTCATCCGGTCATTGAATGCACGATTGATAACATCGAAGAGTTCTACACAGCGATACAGAACAGTGCTAAGCGTAACTCGCTGACAGTCATCATTGTTTCAGACGGTGCAGAACCAAGGTTTGACATTAAGCAATTGACAGTCAATGCAAGCGAGATTGATAAACGAGGATTTAGGCCGCACCACGCAATAGTTGTTTCCGCTGAAGAGATGGCTTCAGTGAGAATGGAACGGGCAAGTGACCCAAGCCAATCAACAGCGAAAGCACTTCCCCTCGAAACATCCTTAGCGACAAAGTGGATGAATAAACAGTTTAGGCATTGGCGTTTTTCGATTAAGCCATTACTTGAGCGAGTTGAAGTTACGCGGACTCGGCCGCCTGTTCGAGTTGTTGGAGATGCAACGCTGAGATTGCCACCACCAAAACCGCTACATGCCCAAGATCCTAAGTGGCGAATCCATATTGCAGGAATACGAGGCGACCAACCCGGCGTAGTTGGAGGGATTTTGCTCAATGCAGGTGAGCGAATGGGGTATGAAGTTCGGGCGCAATGCAACAGTGCTTTTGTAGGACCAGGCAGACGCGCATGGACTCAAATTCTGTTTACTCGT
>JAKVBR010000122.1:2555-5386 GCA_022447165.1 Phycisphaerales bacterium
AGCGAATGTATTGCTTGGATGGGATCGGGATGAAATGCTCAGGTCGATTGACCCAAGAGGCAGATTAAATATTGGCTCGCCCGAGAAAACAATTGCGATTGTCAACGTGGATTCATTAGAACAGCAAGCCCCGCTAACTGACCAATCTGGTTTCCCTGCAACGATTGATGAGACAACACTCATGAATGCTTGCAAACTGCCTGAGTCCGTTATCAAAGGGTTCGCATCGCTTTCAAGATATACATTCCATAATGAACGCTTAGGTGATGTTGTTCAACTTGGAATGGCTTATCAAATGGGGCTCATTCCCGTTACGCTTGATGCAATTCAAGTTGCAGTTGGAGAAGTTGAAAAAAGTGGATTCGCTAGATCTGTTGAAGCATTTGAGTTTGGCCGAAGAGTTGCTCACAACTCAGAAGCCGCTTGGATTCCAGTTAGAGAAGAACAACAAGAAGATTTAGACCGCTTGATTCGTCGTTCAGTTCACGTCTTTGGAAGAAGGACAAGAAAGAAGGTTAAGTTAGCAGGCATCACTGAGCGTTTGATTGCTCAAGCCAGAGAGCAAATGCAAGATCTAGAAACAATAGAAGGCGCATCGCATGCAATGCTTGATGTAGTCACTGGAATCAGGCGATGCGTGTTATGGGGGGGCGAAGAAGTGGGCTCACTCTTCGTTGACACACTACATAAGTTGTATCTCAGTGATAGCAAAGTGACGAAGCGAATGCTCACAAGGAGGGCGATTCTTCCACTTGCTGAAGCAATTCTAGTTCGAGATCCTATCTATCTTGCGAAACTTTCTCGGAGTCCTGAGATACGCAAGAAGATTCACACCATGCTCAATATTCGTCACGCAAGGGGAGACGAGATTTCTAGGCGCTACCTAACTAGAATTCGATTGCAGATTTGGAATTGGTCCTTGAGGGTAGACGTGCGGTCGAGTGATTGGTCAGCAGTGTTTGTTTCATTGTTTGATACAGTTATCCCTCTGAAGTGGCGAGGGAGTACGCAAGATAAAAAACTAAGAACTCTTTTGCTCGATGCAGCGATTGAAGCGTCGTCGACTCCAAGTGCATATGATGATTGGCAAAACAGATTCGCAGTTTTGCAAAAGCATGCGATCAATGGCACGCTTCATCATCTCACTGAAGAAGAACTTACGACGATTCTCCAATCGAAGGGGTGATGTGTTGTCTTTTAAGTTGCCCGCAAGCGGCAGCAATATCTCTTCCTCTGCTCGCTCTGATGTGTGAGTTTACACCAGCACTCGAAAGCGTTTCTTGAAATCTTCGGACTTGCTCAGTTTGAGGCCTCTCAAATGGCAAGTCAGGGACTTCGTTGTAACGAATGAGATTGACATTGCACCTCAGCGTTTTGCAAAGAGCAGCGAGTTCTTTTGCGTGTGCAGTGCGGTCATTGACATTGTGTAGAAGCAAGTACTCGAGCGTAATCTCCCGTCCTGTTGCTTTGAAATAGGTGTCACATGCTTTCAAAATCTCTTTAATCGTCGCGAACTTAGCCCATGGGATAAGTTCTTTTCGGATGTCATCATTTGGCGCGTGTAAACTAAGTGCAAGCGTAACTGGAATCTCAAACTTCGCTAGTTTTTCAATCGCAGCAGGGAGTCCTACTGTAGAAACAGTAATCTTCCTAGCACCAATACCAAGCCCCCATGGCGCGTTCAATATTCTGATAGCGCGTGTTACATTTTGATAATTGGAAAGTGGTTCGCCCATTCCCATAAAGACGATGTTTGTGATTTCGTCTGCGCCTAGTGAGACGACTTGTTCAACAATCTGTCCTGCTGATAAATTGCCACCTAGTCCTTCAAGTCCAGAAGCGCAAAATGTGCAACCAACAGGGCATCCTACTTGGCTTGAAACGCACGCCGTTCTCCTTGCTTTCGCAGGAATCATGACTGTTTCTGTTCGTTTCTCGGTTGATTCCCATTCAAGAAGGTGTTTGCGAGTGCCGTCTGAGGCATGCTGTGTTTTGACGAGTGAGCCCTTTCTGAATTCGAGTTCCTCTGCCAATCGCTCGCGAACATCTTTGCGAATGTTTGACATTTCATCAACGGATTGAACTTGCTTTTTATACACCCAATCTAAAAGTTGTTTGCTGACATATTGTGGTAGTCCAAGTTCAGCGACGAGACCGTCAGTGTCTCTTGGAAACAATTCAAGTGCGTGTTGGGGGTTCCTGAGATTCACTGTTCTTCACCTTCAACGGTGAGTTTTGAAGCAATGAAAGATTTAAAGGATGTAGGCATTGAGAACGACATACCTTCATCGAAATCAATGTCATCTGGTGCAACGCCATCGTGGTGTTCCACTAAATGCAACACAAGTTCTTTGACGAGTCGTTCAGGTGCACTTGCGCCTGCTGTAATCAGCACGGACTGTACGCCTTCAAGCCACTCTTCTTTGAGCATAGAAACATCATCGATGAGGTAAGAGGGTGTGTCGACTGCATGTGCAATCTCTGTAAGTCGCAAGCTGTTTGAACTATTGTTTGAACCAACGACGAGCACTAAATCAACTTCATCGGCTTGCTCTCTCACGGCGAGTTGTCTGTTTGTTGTGGCATAGCAAATGTCATCACTTGGTGGTCCTTTTATGTGAGGGAAAACTTCTTTGAGGGCATTAATGATGAGCTCGGCATCATCGATACTGAGCGTTGTTTGCGTAAGGTAGACGAGTTTGTGTTCATCAATAATCTCAAGATGAGGTATGTCATCTGGTGACTCGACAATTTGAATTGAGTCGGGCGCTTCTCCATACGTGCCGATGACTTCTTGGTGATTCTTGTGTCCAATAAGCAGAATCTGCCAA
>JAKVBR010000123.1 GCA_022447165.1 Phycisphaerales bacterium
TCTTCAGCGTACTCGCCACAAGTGAAATCAGGCAAGCAACATGAGCCAGTGATCACACATTCTTGACCCCAATGACTAATGAGGTGCAGGATGTCGCCAACATTCACGCAGCAGTTGTCATCAACATCACCAGTTGGTCTGAATGTGCCATCTCCACACTCGCCCCAGTGATCGATTACAGCGAGTATGTCGCCCACGCCAACGTCACCATTACCATCAACATCGTCGGAACATTGTGGTAGTGGTTGCTCACATGGATTTGGTATCTGAACAGTCCAGATAAATAAACCTTTTTCTAAATCGCTACCAATGACAGTTCCGCTTGGGAAGTAAGGGTAGCAGCTCCACAGTCCGTTAAAGCTCGGATTGTCGTTTTGTTCATACGTATCGAAGTATCCAAATTGGGTTGGGTTTTCTGGATCACTTGCATCGAACACTCTAAGTCCACTGCGGTAATTCGCTTCATAGATTTTTCCATTGTGCGTGTACAAGTTATGGTCAACTGCAGATGAACCGCTTGAAAAAGAACCAACGAATGTTGGATTCTCTAAATCTTCAACATTAAAGATGCGAGTGTTTGTTTGTCCGCCACCATTTTGCTCATCAAGTTCGTCGTTGTGATAAAAGTACTTTCTATCTTCTGAGAGCCAGCCCTGGTGCGAGTAGTTTGCGCCTGAATAAGCGACTTGACCTAAGACAAATGTGTTTGACTTGTCCGTGACATCAACAATTGTGACACCCGGATTTCCCCAACCACCACTGTAACCGCCACAACAAAAGGCAACCTGTTTGCCTGCATATGGTCCTTCGGTGTATGTCACGATTTGAGCATCGTGGACATAGATGTCTGTCCAACTCCCAACTTGAGTAGGAGCAGCAGGATTTGATAAATCATAAATTAACAGCCCGCTACCAACACCACCGGTTCGGTACAGAAAGCCACTTGTTGTATCAATCGCAACATTGTGTGTGGCTCCAGAGCCAGCAGAATTGAGTTGTGTTACAACGCCATTATCAATGTTACCCATGTCAAACACTTGGATGCCGCCACCACCTTCACTCACTGCATATGCATAGTGCTGATAAGTTTTGATATCTCGCCATAAACTGTTAGGACCAGATTTAACACTAACAATTTGGGGATCGCTTGGATCAGTGATTTCAACAAAAGCAGTGCTACTGCTTGTGCCCATGAGAGCATATTCGCGGCCGGAAGGAGAGACGTATCCCCAACAGTCGTTACCCGAATCTGCACCATCCAAATCGCCAAGCGTTAGCCAACTTTTAAGTTGGACATTTTCAGCATCAAAACCAATTGCTAATGACGTACTTGGATCACTCGCTTTGTACCCTTTGCCTTTATAGGAGGGTTGCAAATCCCGAATTTTAGGATCGTCAGTATGCCCAATCATGATGCTTGCTGGGATCATGATTGCTGCTAGGACTGTAGTTGCGAAAACGCGATTCATATGGTCAAACCTCTTTTGAACACTGTATTGTGGCACCTAATTGGTAAAACACGAATAGTTTATTCTCATAAATACGGTAATAAAGCCGTAGAGTTGCGTTTTATAGGTCGATTTTGAGGTGTTTTACCCACAATCTCCCCAATTGTTGATGATTTCTAAAACATCTCCAATGCCAATCAAACCATCACCATCAACATCAAAAACTGGGTCATCACTTCCCCATACTCCAATGACTGCAAGGATGTCAGAAACATCGACAACGTCATCAGCATTGACATCTCCAACGCAAATATCATCTCCACACACAATCGTCTCAAGTTGAACGTTATCAATTCCGGATTCAACGATTGATTGCGGTTCACCGTCAGCAACTAAGAAACCAACTCTCACTGTTGCTGTTGGCTCAATAAACTGACTGACTTGGAATGATGAAACATCCCACTCAGCGTTCGTTCCATACGTTTCTTCAACGAGCGTCCATGTGTTACCATCGTCATTACTAATGAGCGTTTGAAGGGCATCAGTTAACTGACTGTCAAAGTGCCAGCGTGCATAAGAGAACAACCCATCGGTGCCCTCCATGTCAAAGGCAGGTGAGATGAGCATCGTAGAACCATCATCAACATCAGCTGTGCCAACTGAGTCGTCTGGGTCTCCATTCTGTGTGACAAAGCACATGACATTTTGCGAGCCACCCGTGGCATCATCATCAGGAGCAGCAAGGCCAGAACCATAAATCGTTCCGACTGGATCTGCTTGTTCCCATGTGCCTGTGTCAAGCAAATCGCTATCTACAACAGACCAACCAGACACGTCACCTTCAATTTCATCTCTAAATCGGAGTTCAGTTCCTTCGCCGATGGTGACGCTGTGATAACCAGCAGGTGGGTCATTGTATGTCGTACCATTCGTTAACGAAACAGAAATCTTGAACGAAGTATCAACTGCGCATTCAACTGGAGGAATCGTCGCTTCAAAGAGGGTTTTGGATTGTTGCGTCATTTGGTACGTAGATTCATCTCCGTCAATGACTACAGTAATTGATGCACTTATTGGGTCAATCGTTCCTTCGCCGATGAGTTCCGTATCAACAGTAAACACATGTGGTTGATTCGGTGAGATAAAACCGGGAAGACCATTTGGATAGGAGAACACTATTCCTGATGGGATGTCCTGCATCCATACCTCGGTCGTTTGACATCGCCCCATGACAAGGTCTAGCCAGCCATCACCATTAATGTCAAACACAGCGACGTCATGCACGCCGAGTAAGTAATTGTCTGGGATACCAGCGTTTTGTTTTGAGAATGCAACGTTAGGGGTGTTGCCGAGATTTCGATAGATTAGCGTGTCTCTGCTACAACCGGGGATATCGACATCAACGTCAGTGATGATGACGTCTTGATGGCCATCATTGTTGAGGTCCCGTATGATTGCATTGCCACCAAAGCCGCCTGAATCTTCAAACGTATGCATGTCAAAGTTTGCAAAGCCATCTCCACCATTCCCTGTGTTAAGGTAATAGTGGTCTGAACCGTCGTCAACGACAACAAGATCTTGTCTGCCATCCCCGTTGAGGTCACCAACTGTTACGAAGTAGGGCGCTAATTGGTCGACAATATCGTACCCATTAAAGTAGCCCTCATTATTGGGATTGTTGTATGTGATAGCGATGTGTTGTGGTGGGTTGAGTGATGTTTGCTTCACAATGTCAAGGACGCCGTCACCATTCATGTCTGCCATTTCACTTGCAGCTCCGAATGCAGAAAGTAACATTTCATCAGTCAATCGGCTTGTGCTTTCATCAGTGAAGTAACCGTTGCCATTATTGACAAGAAGACGGTTGTTGTAATCAAAGACCTGACTTGTCCCGCTGTCATAATCGCCAAAGTACAAGTCAGGGTGACCGTCACCAGTGACGTCTTCAATGGCAAGACTGCAGAATCGGGGTCCTGCACTACTGTGCATTTCAGGTATGCGATCATTTTCAAACTTAAACCCTTGCCATTTGCCATCAATCTCACCAAGGTTGATGTACACCCTTGGATGTGACAAGTGTTTTTCATCGTAATCTGTGAGCGTTGTCACTGTTACCATGTCTAACCAAGTGTCCCCATTGACATCATGAATAATGACATCGCGGTCATTCGTTGGTGTTAAGAAACCTTCATCACCTTGAACATCTGAAGCGACGGCGTACTGTTTAGTGCGATCAACGAGTTGACCATTTTCATTCATGAACAGTACGTTTCTGGCTCGACCCGTTGAGGTGAATGGTTCTTTACGAACGCACACAAGGTCAATGTCCCCATCCTTGTCTAAGTCTGCCCAAGCGTAGTCTTTTTCTTCTACATCATTTGAACCAAGTGAAGCGTCTGCGACAAGTCGTTGGCCTGTTTGATTGACATATTCTGCAAAACCGCCAGCAAAAATAATTGTCGAAATTGTGAGTGTTGTTGTAATCATGAGCATGGGCCCCAATTTCCTACGATAAAGAGTAAATCAGTTACGTTAACTACGCCATCTGAATTCACATCAGCAGCGCACCCATCACACGGTCCCCACGCGTCAATAATAGCAAGAATATCACTGACATTCAGTGCATTGTCTCCATTGATATCACCAAGGCATGTTTCACATGCATCAAGGATGCCATTGTTATCTACATCATCAGCACCTAGAAGGATATCAAGCAAGTCATTAGAACCGTTTTCATTGCAGTCAGTGAGTTCATCATCGTCTTGATTGATGTCATGGATAGCGCAGGGGTCATCTGGAGTTGTTTCTACTTCGTAACAGCTTCTAAAACCAATTGTGTCGGAGTAGCCATGAAAGTCATCCAACTCAACATCGCCGTCACTGTCGCCATCAAACTCTACTTGCCCAAGTGATTTTAAGAAAGCGAAGAGTTGTGCTTGTTCAGCTGAACTCAGTTTGTTAAATGCGCTTGTAGAAGATTGCCCCTGCGAACCAAATGAGCCATGTTCGTTTATAGCGGCAATCATTCGACCCTCAAAATTTCCAATGTCTACGCGACCATCATGCCACAACGGTGTTCTATAAGCGAGTCCCCATAAGGGAGGTGTTTTAAGTTCTCTTCCAGTAGCGTCGCCTTGCACAATGCCATCGCCTGAGATGCCCATGTCGTGCAGCAAAAAGTCAGAGTAAGGGTGAATCGTTTGACCGCGAAGTGGCTCCATGATGGAAGGGTCTTCAGAAGTCACAAATGTTTTTGTATGGCAATCAACACAACCAATCTGATTGAATACGACTTCACCACTCATGCCGCTTCGCGGTGTTTGAGGGGGTGGTGCTAGCAATCGTTGAAAGTCGGTGACTCTGTCAATGAAATCAAAACCATCAGCATCAGGACCATCTTCTGGATCGCTGACTATGTCACATTCTTCAAGTAACTCTTCATTTCCGTTTGGCGCATTTTCAATGGGTAAAAATCTATTCGTTAATCCCATCTCATTGAGGGATGCGTCTGATGAAAACGTAAGCACTGAGGCAACTTGAGCTTTCCAGCCAAATCGGCCAACATGCAGGGGATCGGTTTCATCTTCAAAGTTCGGGACCATGTGTGCTTTACCGCGGATGGTCTCATCTTGTTGTTGTTGGTTTTCTAAGAGCGTCCAGTCGGCGATGGCTTCCACAAGACCATATGCAAGTGCGCCATTTGTAACACGCAAACTCGTTACATTTGCCTCAGGTGGAACTATTTCTAAACAATCGTCGCTATTCGCTTGGGCTTGTAAAAGTGATCCGCCTAGATTTGCAAGAGGGTTAAATCCACCCTTCTTGTCAAGCATTCCAAATCGAGTGACTGTTTGATTGCCAGGTCCGCCAACCGGATTGTTGTGGCAACTAGCGCAACTTGTCTGATTAAAAATTGGCCCGAGTCC
>JAKVBR010000124.1:0-495 GCA_022447165.1 Phycisphaerales bacterium
TTTGCTTTGCCCAATTCACAACCTCTTGCAAGACGCGTTTCGTGGATACCTCTTCCGCTTGCTTCTTCGTTCTCCCTTCAAGTTCAATGCCTTCCCGTTCAGCGAGCATTCGAAGCGCTTCACCAAAACTCATGTTGAGATACTTTTCAAGGAATGTAAAACAAGACCCCGTAGCCCCACATGAGAAGCAATGATAGAACGCATTTTCTCGGTGGGTCACGACCGACATCGAAGGGCGAGTGTCATCATGAAATGGACATACACCGACCCATTCACGCCCTTTGGGCTGAAGTGGAACATATTCATTGATGAGTGCGACAAGATCGACTGCATCTCTCACACGTTGAATATCATTGGACATGAAAGTGTTGACTCATAAATAGCAATTAAACAGCATGAAAAAAGAACAAAGCAGATACGTTGTTATAACGAAAGGGGTTGTTAAGTTGTCGTGGCCCGTTGCACGGTTGCGAGTTCGGAGTGCTCAGTCATTCA
>JAKVBR010000124.1:505-5371 GCA_022447165.1 Phycisphaerales bacterium
TTATATCAAATGCCGACCAGAAAGCAAATGGTAAAGCAAGTAAGAACAAAGCAAATGCAATGTAAAAACGAAAAGGTTGTTAAATTGTCGGGGCCCGTTGCACGGTTGTGAGTTCGGAGTGCTCAGACATTCATAATGCTGGTTCACTCCCATTTAGGCGTGCTTTTTGGGGAGGTATGTATACTCTCAAAGAATACGCAAGAAACTTGTAGCGTCAACCAAAAGAGCGTTTTTTTCGGACGTCATCGCTCAAAAAAGCGAAAAAATTTGAAATTTTTCTCCAAAAAGTGGGATGTTTTGCAGAAAAACCGCAGGTGTTAACCAGCAGCTTGTAACTTTTGATCTCTGGTGTAGCCGTACTTACGCTTGAGCGGTTTCACAACCAACCCTTGCTTAATCGCTTTTGCGGACACCTTGATGCGTTGTGGAACGCCATCTACGATTGCTCTAACATTGTGCAAATTCGCTTTAAAACGGCGTTTATCGTTCGCAGTGACCTTTAAACCAATACCGCCCTGATACTTCGGCTTACCGCGGTATCTGATTTTGCGTCCAACAGTTGTCTTTCGACCAGTAAAGTGACATACTCGTGGCATTGATAAATCTCCTACATCGCACAATGATGCGAATTGACCATTATATCATAAATAAATGGGGTTATGCAATCTTCTATAGGGGGTGCGTCAGGCCGATTCTTTAGCTTTTGAAGATGGCACTCGCAATTTGTCGAGGTCTAGCCCATCTTCAATTGCAGCAGCAGTGATTCTGTAGACGACGTTCTCATTATCCTTGTCAGGAAGGTCATACATGACATCAATCATGAAGTTGTCGATGACGGCTCTCAGCGCTCTTGCGCCTGTCCCGCGTTCCATAGCTCTTTTAGCTATCAAGTGTAAGGCGTCGTCTGAAAACTCAAGTGTTGCTGCCTCAAGAGAGAAGAGGTGCTGATACTGCCTAATGATTGCGTTACGTGGCTCTGTGAGAATCCTGACCATGGCATCTTCAGTAAGCGGCATCAGCGGCGTCACAATGGGGAGACGGCCAAGAAGTTCTGGGATTAAACCGAACTGCAAAATGTCTTCATTGTTGACGAGATCAAGCAATTTCATTTCTTGCTCTTGCTCAGTGAGTTTTGATTCCTCTCCCGCAGAACCACCAAATCCAATTCTGGCTTTACCGATTCGCTTTGAGATAATCTCTGAAATACCATCGAATGAGCCACCACAGATGAAGAGGATATTCTTTGTGTCCATCTGAATATACTGCTGCTCAGGGTGCTTACGTCCGCCTTGCGGGGGAACATTCGCGACAACGCCTTCAAGCATTTTGAGCAGAGATTGCTGAACGCCTTCACCAGAAACGTCTCTTGTGATTGAGACGTTTTGAGTCGTCCTGCCAATCTTGTCAATCTCGTCGATGTAAATAATGCCGCGTTGTGCAGCGTCTAAATCAAAATCTGCTGCCTGAAGCAATTTCAATAACAAATTTTCTACATCTTCACCAACATAGCCCGCTTCAGTGAGCGTCGTAGCATCTGCAATAGCAAAGGGGACATTCAAAATGCGTGAAAGGGTTTTTGCAAGAAGCGTTTTACCAGTACCAGTTGGACCAAGTAACAAGACATTTGACTTGTCTAACTCAACATCACGGTCTGCATTCTCAAGTTGAGACAACCGTTTGTAGTGGTTGTGAACTGCGACTGCAAGTGAACGCTTCGCTCGGTCTTGACCAATGACATACTGATCTAAATATTCATTAATCTGCCGTGGCGTAAGAATCGAGGTGAACATCGGCTGCGATGCACTAATCCTTCGCCGCTCTTGTTTAAAAATATTTTGGCATAAGTCAGTACAGTTAGAGCAGACATAAATCTCATTCGGACCTTCAACCATTGGCCCAACTTCTCTTGATGTCTTTCCGCAGAACGAACACACCGTCACGCGTCTACCACGAAATCCACCATCATCACCGCCAGAGCCACCCCCAGAACTACCTCCAGCACCATCCCCAGAACCACCGTCGCCGTGACCTCCGTCTCCAAAACCATCAAATGGCGGACCTTGTCCGGCAATTGGCTTAGGGCTTAACTTCCCGTTCATTTTACTTTTGCTATCTCTTCGACTCATAAACTGCGTCTATCTTTCCTTCATGTGCAGCGCTTCTCACCACAACTTTATTGTGGCACAAATAACGGCTATTGACCATAGAAAGTCCCTTATTTTTGGATGTTAAGGGTTATAAATTGCTCTTTTCAGGAATATCGGAAGTCATTTTCTTTGCAGCATCAATGATTGATTGTCGAGCACGCTCGTACTCGTCCTCACTCATTTGCCCTTCGTCTCTGAGCCGTTCAATATCACGAAGAGAAAAAGTAGTCGTTTGTTTTGGAGTACTGTTCATCGACTTCTTCAATTTCATCAAAATGATAAAACCGACAACGGTAATCGCAATCAACAATAGAGTTGCAGGGATGACTTCAGTTAGAGCAGATGCAAGAAGCACTATGACTTCTCAGACGACTTCTTAGTTTTCTTTGTCGTTTTCTTTTTAGTCTTCTTCTTTGATGCCGTCTTCTTACTGCTCTTCTTTTTCGTTTTCTTTGTAGCAGGAGCGCTTTCAATGCCTTGCGAGGCCTGCCATTCTTCGAGTGAAATTTCCTTCACCGTACATGCAGCAACGAGTTGATCTGCAGCCTTGTCTTCTTTCACAACCATTTGAATCTGTGGAAGTTGACCTTGTTCAGCAAGCCGCGATCTCATCTCTTCAGGACGCATGCCATTTTGCATGGCAATCTCAGCAATGCGTGCGTTCACTTCGTGTTCACCAACTGTGACATGGAAATGTTCTGCAAGTTTGGACAAGATAAAAAAGTTCTTGAGTCGTTCTTTGGATTGTTCAGTCGAACCGCTTCGGGCTTTTGCTACTTCTGCCTCGACTTCATCTAAGCTGAGTTTACCGCTCGACTGAAGTTCAGTTCGCATGCGTTGCAAATCACGCTCTGCCTGCATTGCAGTCGTTTTCTCAGGCAGTTCCATCTCAACAAGAGCAGAAATCTTCTCTACTGCCTGCTTCCTGAGGACCGCGGCCTGGTCTTGATCTCTTTGTAACTCTAAAGCGAGTTTCAACTGTTCCTTCAGCGCATCTTCGTTTTCAAGTCCAAATAGCTTGTACAACTCTTCGTTTGTCAATGGTTTGACTCTAACTGATTGAACGACGTTAAATGTGATTTCTACTTTTGAACCACGGACTTCTTCAAGTTCGTGTTCGTCTGGGCCTGTTGTAGTGATGACAATCCCATCACCAACTTTTGCTCCAGTGACAAGTTTGCCCAAATCTTCGATATGCACACCAAGCACTTGGCCAGAGCCATCACTTGCTGGAACGCTAATGCGTGTTTGTTCAGTTTTAAAGAATGTCTCATCGCCATCGTTGAGAATGACGCTTGCAGGACCAATGAGGGAATCACCTTCTTCTGCGCCACCTTCTACATCTTCCAAGTTGCCATGCCTGATGGTTTGTCTAACGACTTCTTCATCAATATGCTCATCTGTGACTTCAACAGTTGGTTTTTGCAATTCGATTGCATCGAACTCAGGAAGTTCGAATGTTGGCATCACTTCGACTTCAACAGCAAACTCAAGCGGCTTTCCGCTTTCAAGCGTAAGTTCAGCTGGGTCACCAACTGGTTCAGGGTCACCTAAGGGTTTTAAATCATGTTCTTCACGGGCTTGGTTCCATGCCTCTGCAACGAGTTCATTGCGAGCTTCTTGACGAATCGAGTCGCCAAATCGCTTCTCCAGAATATGTTGCGGAATTTTCCCTTTGCGGAATCCTGGCAACTGAACTTGCTGCTTGAGCATGCCAACCGCAGAGGCGAGCTTACTATCGATTGTTTCGACTGGAACAGCAATGGAAACCTTTACTCGAGCAGGTCCAGCTGGCTCTACAGTAATGTTGTATTGATTCGTAGCAGTTGCGTTCATATGTGTATCCTTTTTGGAACCCAAGGGCGTCTTTAGAGTCCCGTAGGATACCCGAAAACGCAATTAAAAACTAGTCAGCGCTTCAAAAAGGGGGGCAACGAATTCGCTACAAATCGTGCTTACTTACCGAACAAACAGCATCTCTGTGTAGGAAGGCAGAGGCCATATATCCTCTGGCACCAGCATTTCAAGTTGATCAGAAATCTCCCGAGCAATCGTCATCGCAGGGATGACTGAGTCTCGGACATATGCTGAATGAGCAAGTGTTGTCTCATGCTCCATCTGATCTGCAGTTTGCAGTGTTTCGATTGATTCTTGCATCGCTTCAGTGAGTGCTGAGACGTCAGTTAATCGCGCCATTGTCCTCTGGCAGTTGATCGAGACATCTTGAGAAGCTTTCACTTGTGCAGCAAGTTCATACTGGTACCGCAGTGCTGCAGGAAGCACTTGTGTTGAAAGCATATTCACGAGCGTTCGCGTTTCGATGCTCACAATTGTGCAGTATTGCTCAAGCAACACTTCCTCGCGGGCATGGAGTTCGCGTGCTGAAAGGACGTTGTATCGACTAAAGAGGTCACTTGCAACATCGTTTCCAAATGCAGGTAATGCATCAGCGGCCGTTCTCAGATTTGGCAGACCCCGACTTTCGGCCTCTTCGTGCCACTGGGAAGAGTAGTTATCACCATCAAATACCACTCGTTTATGGTTTTTAACAATGTCTTTAAGTAGCGCTCTGACTGCTGTTTCTTTCTGTTCACCAGAAGAACTGCCAGCAAGTTCGGCTTCAAGGGTAGTAGAGATGTAATCAAGAGATTCTGCAATGATTGTTTTGAGTATGGTGTTTGGCCAAGCAACTGATGAGGTAGAGCCAACTGCTCGAAAT
>JAKVBR010000125.1 GCA_022447165.1 Phycisphaerales bacterium
CTAATAGTTGATCAACAGTCATCCACCCCTGTGAAAATGCTATCTCCTCTGGACATGCAATCTTTAAACCCTGCCTGTGTTCTACCATTTGAACAAATTGAGATGCTTCTAATAGAGACTCATGAGTGCCTGTGTCGAGCCATGCGTATCCTCGACCCATTATTTCCACATTCAACTGATTAGAATCCAAATAGAGTCTGTTTAAATCAGTAATCTCATATTCACCGCGTTCAGACGGTTGTAGTGCTTTTGCATACTCAACAACCTGTTCGTCATAAAAATACAAACCTGTCACTGCATAGTTTGATTTTGGCTCAAGTGGTTTTTCTTCTAATGATGTTGCATTTCCCTGCTCATCAAAATCAACAACGCCATAACGTTCAGGATCATGAACATGGTAGGCAAACACAGTTGCTCCACTTGTTCGTGCAGTCGCAGCGTTCAGTAAATCAACAAAGCCATGACCATAAAAGATGTTATCGCCTAGCACAAGGGTTGATGGTGAACCATTGATAAACGATTCGCCAATGGTAAATGCTTGCGCAAGGCCATCTGGTGATGGCTGTACTGCATACTCAATTGACATGCCCCACTGAGAGCCGTCGCCAAGCAAATCTTGAAACCGTGGTGTGTCCTGTGGTGTTGAGATGATGAGTACCTCTCTCATGCCACCAAGCATGAGTGTTGAGAGTGGGTAGTAAATCATCGGCTTATCAAACACTGGGAGCAATTGCTTCGACATCGCAAGGGTAATGGGGTGAAGCCTTGTACCCGAGCCACCGGCAAGAATAATGCCCTTCCGCTGCTTTACATTGGCTTGAATATGGTTGTTGTCCGTCATCATTTATATATTGTAAGGTGTAGTCCTACTGGTTAACAAATCGCAAATAGTCTCCTCAACATCTACTTGCCAATCTGGTAATTCTATCTGAAAAGCGCTTCTCAATTTACTCGTATCAAGTAATGAGTTTTTTGGTCTAATTGCTGCCTGAGCGTACTGAGATGTTGGAATTGGATGAATTGCTTCTAAAGGCAGTTGTAGATGTTCCCCTCGCTCCATCGCGGTTCTCACGATAAATTTGGCATACTCATGCCAATTTGTTTCACCAGAAGGCGACAGATGATACGTTCCATAAGCCTCCTTCAAACTCACTGGATTTTCGACGTATTTCGAAAGGATTTGACTCGTTACAGTTGCGATCAACTGAGCGGATGTAGGAACCCCTACTTGGTCATTAATCACGTTAAGTTCTGCCTTGCTCGTTGCGAGTTTCAAAATAGTCTTAATGAAATTCGTTCCCCTGTTGGAATATACCCAACTTGTACGCAATATCAAGTGTTTGCAATTTGATTCGATAATCCGTTCTTCACCGTCTCGTTTTGAAGTCCCGTACACAGAAAAAGAGTTGCAAAGATCTTGTTCGTTGTACCGACCGTCTTTAGTGCCATCAAACACGTAATCTGTAGAAAAATGAACGAGCAATGCATCATTATCGTTCGCATACGATGCAAGGTGTCCCACAGCAGTTGCATTAACTTGATGAGCAAGAACTGATTCCGATTCAGCGTTATCAACTGCCGTATACGCAGCGGCATTGACGATAATGTCGGGTTGTTCTTGGCGCAACACATGTTTGACTTGTTCATCATCCCTAAAGTCAACTTCTGTGCTATCGAATGCAACAACCGCTCCAAGCTGCTGCAACTTTTTTAACAGCTCATGCCCCACCTGACCACGTTTACCGAAAAGAAGTACGTTCATGCGTAGTTTAGATTGACCCACTCTTGGTACGCACCACTGGTTACATCGCTCACCCAAGATTCGTTATCAAGGTACCAACTGACGGTTTTTTGTAACCCAGTTTCAAAAGTCTCTTCTGGAACCCAGCCTAACTCAGTTTGTATTTTTGAAGAATCAATTGCATATCGATGATCATGTCCCGCCCTATCTTCTACAAAGGTGATTTGTTCTGCATAAGAATTCCCATTCGTTTTTGGTCGGAGTTCATCAAGAATGCTGCAGAGAGTATGCACCACTTCGATGTTTTTCTTTTCAGTGTTACCGCCAATGTTGTAGACTTCGCCAATCATTCCGACTTCAAGCACTTTTTGGATCGCCTTGCAGTGATCAGACACATATAACCAATCTCTTACATTCTCGCCAGTGCCATAAACTGGCAAGGGTTTGCCTGCTAATGCATTGTGAATGATGAGTGGAATTAACTTTTCGGGAAACTGGTAAGGACCATAATTGTTCGAACAATTTGTTGTCAAAACTGGCAGCCCATATGTATGGTGATACGCACGAACAAGATGGTCTGAAGATGCCTTGCTTGCGCTATACGGGCTATTGGGTTGATACCTTGTGGTTTCGGAGAATGCCGGATCTGTGTCAGACAGTGAGCCATACACCTCGTCTGTCGAGACATGAAGAAATCGAAATGCTTGCTTATCTGTTTCAGATAATTGAGACCAATACGCCCTAGTCGACTCCAGGAGATTAAATGTGCCGACAATATTCGTTTCAATAAAGTCCGAAGGCCCATGGATTGAACGATCGACATGTGATTCGGCAGCAAAATTGAGTATTGATGATGGTTGTTCATCACGTAAAATGGAAGACACTAACTCAGTGTCCCCTATGCATCCTCTTACAAACGAATATTGATCTGAGTTTTGAACGGATTGAAGGTTTGAAGGATTCCCTGCATATGTCAGTGCATCTAAGTTAATTACTGGTTCTGAAGAGGTTTCAAGCCAATTCAAAATGAAGTTTGAACCTATGAACCCAGAACCACCGGTTACGAGTATGGTCATTGTGTCATTCCTTAC
Source organism: Phycisphaerales bacterium (assembly GCA_022447165.1). Classification (GTDB taxonomy): domain Bacteria; phylum Planctomycetota; class Phycisphaerae; order Phycisphaerales; family SM1A02. Next base: position 2,833 of record JAKVBR010000125.1, read on the forward strand.
GTATGCAAAAAAAGGGCAATTGCCCGCCAACAAACCATTTTACCAAAATTTGGTGGTGTTTCCTGTAGGTTATCGATTGGATTGTGGAACCGAGGGATTCTGCATTAAACCAACAAAATACATTGCAATCGTAAAGGTGATTGTGAGTAGCGAGAGCGTTTGAGAAGAGTAATGGAATGAGTCGAAAAACCCTGCAATGAGCCAGAGCATCAGCAACGAGCACACTATTCCTCCACTCCGGTCAGCATCCCGATACTTCCAACAATAAAAGACACAGCAACTAATCAGCGTAAGTAACATTGAAATGCCTATCAATCCCCCCTCTGCAATGGTGCTCATATACATGCTGTGCGGATGTTTGGTGCCTTTAATTGTACGCTTTGTGAATGTTGGCCATTGATCTGCATAGAAAGCCAAACCATCGTCTTCCTCTGTCCACTGGGCGAAGCCGCCCAATCCCAGCCCCGACACGGGATTCAATTGTGCTGAGCGTAGCGCACTGCCCCACCATGTGAGTCGGACACCCGTAGAAGATCTTGGATCACTTTCATTTACAAAAGACTGGAAGCCATTAATCGCTTGATTAACACGAGCATTCAAAAATGTACTCGCGGGGGTGAACCAAATGGTGGCAATAGTAGCCATCATAATCACCGCAAAACTAAGCGTGTATCGTTTATCTTCTTTAAGCTTACTGATGTTTAGTACTGCAAAAAAGATGGCTACGAACGCAAGTCCGATGATATTTCCACGACCACTCGAAGCAATTAATCCAATAGTCGCGAATAAAAATGCAATGGTTGCGATACAGAATTGCCACGATCGTAACGAATGAAGGAAGTAATAGATGATTAACATTGAGGCAGTGCACCAAAGTCCAGCGCTTGGTGGATGTCCACCCATGAAACCACTGGTCCGTTCAATACTTCCGGTTAGCAGGTACAACTGTAACATGTCAATGAGTTGAAAGATGTTTAAAAAAAACACCCCTGCAACAATTGCAAGCAACAGCCATTTCCAATGAGGAATAATTGGCCAAAGCAATAATGGGACGAGAAACATACGCATCGACCGAAGATGCTCCAAGCCATTTTCTAAACCATCTGTCCACAAGAGTGAAAGTGCATTCCAACCAACAAATACAATTGACAATAACATGATTGGGTTTATAAGAATGTTAACCAGACTCTTCCATGTCATATGAAGTCTGATTAATGAATATACAAGCAGTGCACCGAATCCAGTTGAAGCAGCAGTCGTGTTTAATGGAATCGAGAACATATACAGAGATGCGATGATGAGATGCACTACATCGCCTACTGGTTCACGCTCCTTTATCAATTGAAGTGATGCAATTGAACTACTACTTGATTGATATAAGGCAGTTTTGTAGACATTTAACATTTGAAGTAAAAACATCACGTATCTCAGCCTATACAAGCGTTGGAAGGGCTGCGGTGATGAGTTTGTGCACAAGGTCGCACGCTGCTTCATCATCGTCGCTACTGCGGGGCGTGTATTCTGTCACCTCAAGCCCCATCATGTTGTCACGCATCGGGATTTCGCAAAGTTCATTGACGAGTTCCTCAAGCATGATTCCCCCATCAACTGGTGTTGCGACAAATGGCGCGTCGATTGGATCGAGTACATCAATATCGATCGTTAATCCAAAGCCGTTTGTGTCAGTCGTCGCAGTCGTAACTGCCTGCTCCATCGCACTCTTTAAACCATTTCGACGGACAAAATCCATCGTCATGCAGTTGATGTTCCCCTCATTAAGCCACGCAAGTTCACCTGCGTCAATGTCTCTCGTGCCAATCATTGCGACTTGATGATCTCGAGTGTTACACGCTTTTCCGGCTTCAAGCATGACGTCGCTCCCGCGACCCAAAAGCGCTGCAAGTACCATGCCGTGGATGTGCCCAGACGGGCTTGTTTCAAGCGTATTGAGGTCTGGGTGCGTATCGACCCAAATGATGCCTAACTCGCCAAATGCCTCTGCAAGCCCCGCATGGAAGCCAATTGCAGAAGTATGGTCGCCTCCAATAATGACTGGAAAGTAACCTTCTTGAATCACTTGAACAACTGAGGACTTAACGCCCAAAATATGGTTCACAATGATGCGTTCGGTCTCTTCATAAGACGGCGTTGATTCATTCATTTTGGGAGTACAAGGCACGCGATAAACTTTTGCACCGAGCC
>JAKVBR010000126.1 GCA_022447165.1 Phycisphaerales bacterium
GCTGTTTGAAGCAGTTCACTTGAATAAAGGGTGTAATCAACGTGTGCAAATGGTGCTATACATAACTGCATTGCATGCGCAAACTGCGCTGCAGCATGCTGACCTTCTGCATCACGCAAGTACTTACCCATTTCGCAATCGCTTGTTACTTCTGCCCTCGGCTGTTCAATCAGCGGTGTCCCTACAACTGTTTGCGCTATTAGCTTATTACGGATCGTTGCAATGCCGTTATTGAAAGAAGGGACTTCAACAAGACCTACGTCGCCATCAAAATGGTCGACCACTAGATGAACGACTAAGCCTCCAACTTGTTCTGCAAACTGCGTTGCTGCAATAAACTTTGCCGCAATGCCCGGATGAAACAGCATTGGCTGGTGTCCTACGACAATGATTTTTTTGTCTAGTGGTAATCCTAATGCTTCCTTAAACTCGTTGCGAAGATCAGCAAGCAACCGGCCAAACAATTCGCCATCAAACGCTTGAAGACGAGCGTTCCATGCCTCAGGGTGTGGGTCAATATGGAGCGTACACCCACTCATGCAAAACAAGGAGATGGATGACGTTTCATCTCGCGTGCAAGCACATCCTTGTAATGTTGCAAACGCTGTTCAGGGTCATTGAGTGGGCCGCCAAACGTTCTTGTGGGGTCGTTATAGATCAAGCGAACTGGAACTTCTTTAATGTTGAGGCAATTGGCTGCTGCTTGCACCCAGAATTGCATTGGGAATTCGTATCCATCGACATCAAAGGAAAACGCTTTGAGTGTTGAAACTCGATACGCTTTAAAACCACAAAACGCGTCTGTAATTGATATGTTCAGCACTCGGTTTAACTCTTCTGTCATCATTGCGTTGATTGCACGTCTGTCTTGCGGAGGCAAGTCATTTTCAGGATGAAGTGACAAATAGCGACTTCCAGAGATGAGGTCTGCATCGTCATCATTGATTGCCTGAATGAAACTTGGGATCGCTGCTGGCTCGTGTTGTTCATCACAATCCATCGTAATCAACCAATCGAATTGGTCGACAGCAGCCCACCGAAACATATCTTGCAGTGAACGTCCATATCCGCGGTTTTCAGAATGGCGAATGACTTCGACTGGGTGACCTGCAAGGAGTGCTGGCGTTAGATCCGTTGAACCATCATCCACAATCAACACATCTTTGGCATACTTGCAAACCTCAGACAATACACTGTTAATATATTTCGCTTCGTTGTAAACAGGAATGCCAACTAGTATTCTGTTCTCTTCACTCATCCCAATATTGTACACCACTCGTCAAGTCAAAAAAAAGCCCTGCACAAGTGTGCAGGGCTCCGAAAAATCAATAACGTTCGATTACTCGCAGGCTCCCCAAGCTGAGATGAGATCAAGAATGTCTGCGACGTCCACGGCGCCATCACCATTAACATCACCACCACTTGAACTTCCGCTACCCCATGCTGCAATGACATACAACAAATCAGTGACATTTGTCATACCGTCGCCATTGGTGTCTGTTGGGCAATCATTTTGGTCGCAGTCTCCTGCTTCACATGTTGAACCTTCACCCATCCAAGTACCACCACCTGAATTGCATGTTGACTCTTCGAGGTTGATGCATTGGTCTGAACCAACGCAACACGCACCCATGATGACGGGCTCGCAGTCGCCAGCATTGCACGATGAACCTTCGCCCATCCAAGTGCCACCACCAGCATTGCAGTTTGATTCAGCAATGTTTACACATGAACCAGAAGTACCGATGCAACATGCACCAATCACAACTGGTTCGTCGCCGAGTGTGTCGAGGTATTGAACGTTTGAACCAGTTGGGTCTAGCCAATCATCAAGATATGACCAAGAAAGTCCAAATGAACGACCGTAATAATCGTTCGTGTCACTGCTGCAAGATGCTGAGCCACAACAAAGTTGGCCAACGATTCGGTGATTACCATCAAAAAGTGGTGAGCCAGATGAGCCCGGTTCAGTTGTGCCTTCAGCCCAGTTCACATTGTAGAACTCGCCTGATGGATTCATGTAATCAGGGAATGAAATTCGTTTTTCCGCTGTTGATGGATGGTGAATGCCAGCACCACTGCCACCATTCGTTTGGCGCGACCAACCCGCATAAGTTACGCCCCATGATGTGTTTGGTGATGACGACAACTCTGTAAGCGTGAAATCTGTATACGAACGTGTTGCACGCATTGTTGAACCGCTTGTGAATTGATTGAGCGGTCCGTTGCCATTTCCACCACTTGATCCACTGCCTGGTGTTCTGCAGTAACTGTTATGGTGATTCCAATACACAACAATCGAGGAGTCTGAACTACTTGTCACTCCACAATGGTTCGCTGTTAAGAAATAAGGCGTGTAATCTTGAGCCGTGTTGTTGACCATGGCGCCTGAGCAAGTCCACCAACCACTTAATGTATACACACCAACTGATGGAATGACATCCCACCAGTCATCGCCTTCTTCGCAGAGCACATCAATGTTACAAGCACCTGATGAACCCGCAAAGTTTTCACTTTTAAAACCTCGGTATCCTGGGTTTATCGCAGTCAATTCAATTTGATTGCTAAGCGCATTCTTTTCATTTCGATCTACCACAATCTCAATCACTGCTTCATGTGATGGAATGATTGGTGTCCAGAGTTCACCGTGATCTTTGTTATCTTCTGCGGTGAACGGGCGAATCTCAAACTCGCGAGTTTCATCGCTGATGACCATGCTTCCAGACTCTGGCATTTCATACCGACCAAAACCGACATTCATCGATACGCCATTGTCACAATTGACTCTCAATGACCAACGCATTTTTCCGCTTGGAAGTTTTTCCCAGATGCCATAAGAGCGGGCATTAACCGTTACTTCATTTGGAATCGCAAATCGGTACGGAACACCTTTGACATCACCTACAGCATCTTCTTCGTATACCATCGCATAATCAATGCTAGGAACTGTGACTTCAGGGATCAAATCAATAGGCAACTGTGTTGTGTCTCCAATTGGACCAACACATACCATCGTTGTGAGCAAACTTAGCAACATGAGAAAACTCCTATTTCTGTGCATCATGCACGCACTTAGCGTACACCATATCTTCGATAGAACCAAAAGCGAAGTTCATTGAATTCTGCAGAAAATCAGCGCTGAATGGGTCAACAGTATTTAACTGCCCCTAAGTGGGTCATTTTTATAGAGTTTTGTGTTGAGTGCGAACAGACGCTCCGTAAACGCCTCGCCGCTACGGACATTTGCTTCCCATGGGCGGGCGGCATCTAGAGCCGTCTGTGTGTGCGCATCAAGCGTGTCAAGTTGAGACACAAAGACTGCTTCTGGGGTTGATGGCAGTTTTGCTGCACCATATTCAAGTTGACCGTGGTGACTCAAGACGATGTGCTGCATCACTGTGAGCAAGCCATCTGGTAAGGGCTCTCCAAGTTGCGTTTCTGCAACCTTTGCCTTCTCTTCAAGCCACATAGCGCCACGCGCAATGTGTCCAATGAGGTTTCCTTCCCTCGTATATTCAAATCCTCGATCCCATCGAAGTTCTTCAGTCTTTCCGAGATCGTGAATGAATAAACCTAGCAATACGATGTCACGATTAAGCCGTGGGTACATCGGTAGCATGGCGTCAGCGAGTTCCATCAATTGCAAAGTGTGCTCTAACAGTCCACCAATCCAAGCATGATGAATCTGCATTGCAGCAGGCGCTACCTTAAACTTTTGCATTAGCACAGCATCATCGAGATATGCTGCACCAAGCGCTTTTGCTGCAGGATGTTCAAGTCCGTCAATCAGTGACTGCACCTTGCTAAACATTTCTTCAATGTCTTTACGGCTACTTGGAAGAAGTTCGGTCAACTCATCTGCACTTGGTTCGTGCGGCCAAATCTCGCGAATTTTGATTTGCAGTCGCTCTTGGTAAATCTCTTGGTCACCTTCGATTCGTACAAAGCCCGTTGAAGAAATCTCCGGCATGCTGCTCGCATCAAATCGCCACATCCTTCCGCTTGCTTCCCCAGTTGAATCGCGAAGCAGACATTTAAGAAAGTCATCGCCATTTTTCGTAGTGCCAATCTGAGGATTCACAAGTGCGAAAACACCGTGCACAAATCCTTGACCAGACATATCCGAGATGCTTAACTGTGACAACATAACCGCAGTGTAACTTCTGCTCACCCTTTGCGTAACTTTGAAATCGTTTTTGGGATTTCTCCAAGCAAATCGGTTGCGAGCATCCCAGTATTGCCTTGATGTTCAGCAACGGCTTTTCCAGCTAGCGCATGAATGTGAACACCAAGTAACGCTGCATCAAAGAGATGGTCGTTCGCTTGAACACCGTACTGCGCGATGAGTCCAGCAATCAATCCAGCAAGCACATCACCACTTCCACCCGTTGCTAGTTCGACTCCGCCTTGATCACATCGCTCAGTTTGAATACCGTTTGAGATGACGGTTGTGTGACTCTTTAACACAACAATTGCCCCGCATGTTTGCGCTAATGCAGCAGCATCTTCTTCCAAAGAACCAGTGGCATGAATGTTAAACGCGGAAGCCAGCCGTGCAAATTCCCCAACATGTGGTGTCATCACGAGTGGCGAGTGGATGTCTAATGCGCCCTGTTCAAGCGATGCAAGTGCATTGAGCCCATCAGCGTCAAGCACAATTGGTCTGTCTTCGCGAGCAATGAGCGCTGTCACTAACTGCTGTTGTGACCACCCCTGTCCGAATCCCATGCCAAGTGCAATTGCTCTACATGAACCGCAATGTTGATCAAGGAGCGTGATGGATTGACTTGGCATAAGCCGGCTCACATCGTCCACAGGAAGTTCAACACCTGTTGCGGTTGGAGCAAGCGACAATGCATGTGCAAGTAATGGCTGTGGTGTTGCAAGCACAACTTGACCACATCCACTTCTCAGTGCAGCGTTTGCAGCGAGCGCAGGCGCGCCGAGCATGACGAGTCCATCTTCACTTTTGCAACCACCAATGACGCAAACACTACCAAAAGTGCCTTTGTGCCCGTCTTCAGGACGTGGTGGTAAGACTAGCGATGTCATTCCTGGGGATTGCAACATGGCATTGAGTCTAGCACAACTGCATATTGGATAAATGCATTAACAGATATTCCAAGCCAATAAACTTTTTCATATAAAGTCTAAGGTTGTATTGTGTCAATTAAGTTGATTATTAATCAAAATTTGAAGTGCGCTCGGACTCTGTTTGAATCATTTTAACTAACATCGATTTATCCCTACCACATCCACTTTTCTCTCTGTTCTGAAGTAGATCATTGCCCAACACTGTTCGCGTATCGTAACCCTGC
>JAKVBR010000127.1 GCA_022447165.1 Phycisphaerales bacterium
GTCGAGTGGATGCCGCACCAAAATGCGATGCCAGAAGTTAAGGGCGACCATGTTGCATGGATTGTGATTCCACCGGCAGCGCGTGCAGGGTTAGAACCCACGCCAATCGAACTTGGACTCATTGAAGCGACAAGGGTTTTGTTTGCAAGTGGTGCAAATGTCATGGTGAATCTACAACCAAGTTTGCTTCCCAAATATGGGCAAAAAGATCCTTGGGCAAATCTCGTAAAACAGTTAGGTGTGAATGCTGAAACGAGTAAGGTTGTGCTTGAGCAAGTAGCAACTGCCCCGCAACAGTTTGATATTCATCGAAGTCAAACGTTACACAACACAACTGGCGATTCGCTCATTGCACGGGCATTAAATGGACGAGCGATCTTCTTGCCTTTACCAATTGAAGTTCAGGGCGGCGATAGTGTGTACGAGATTATGCCAACCGCTGACAGATGGCTTGATGATGCATGGGCAAACGAATCGATTTCGATGTCTGATCAAGAGCCCATTGAGGTGCCAGTACCCGTGGTTTCGCTCGTTGAATCGAGTCCGGGGGCGGGGCAGCAGCGAGCGATTGTTGTTGGTTCAGGCGGTTGGCTCTTTTCATGGGCACTTGAAAGAGGTACTCAACTCGGTGGTCAAAATTTCATGATGGCAAACCCCGGAAACAGCGAGTTCCTTCTTTCTTCAGTTGAATGGCTATCACATCTTGATGAGTGGATTGCAGCAGGACCTATTGGCAATCAGATCGGTCGTATATCGGGCTTGTCAGCGAACGCGCATGTCTATTGGTCGATTGGTTTAGTGTTTGGTATTCCACTTGAGTTCCTTGCGAGTGTTTTCTTGCTCCGGAAGTGGAGGTATGCGGCATGATTCCAAATCGAGAGTTCATTTTGGTTCTTGTAGTTGCGATTGCTTCTGTGTTGACAGCGTTTGCAATGCATCAGGGCGAGGGGCAGCAAGAAGAGTATGTACAAGCGACAGTGTTGCAATCAGCATCACTAAAACCAAACGAGATTCAATCGATTGTATTGACGAAGGATGGGTTGAAGCTTGAGTTTGTAAAGAGCGGTAATGTCTGGACACAATCACAACCATTTGAGATGTCGATGGATACCGCTTCAATGCAGGGGCTTGTTGAGTCGGTGTTTAGAACGACCATTTTTACAACACTAGATGAAGTCGATCGAGATACGCTGAATCTTGATGGCTCGAAAACAATTGATTTGTCTAATGGGACAGATTCAGTTTCAATCACACTTGGGCAAAAGACGCTCGGCGGAAGAGCGTACATACAAGTTGATGATGAAATGCCAATCGTTGTTTCACAACATATTCATGCCTTCGCGCTCGATATGGACCATAAGTATTGGAGAGATGCGAGGGTATTCCCAGATTTTGCAGTGGACGGTGAACGAATGGTCCGCGAAGTCGCAGGAGATCGGCTAGTCCTTGAAAGCGGAGACGCTGGGTGGAACATGAAGGAGCCAGTTTCAACAAGAGCAAATCAAGTTTTGGTACAGGAATGGATTGGTCAGATTGCAGGTGCTCGAGCGAGTGCTTTTGTTGCTGATGACCCAGACAATTTAGAACTCTTTGGCCTTCGTCGCCCGCAGGCGTCGTTTAGCACAACTTCACGTCAGGGTGCTGAGCGAAGGTTATTGGTTGGTTCAAGGATTGCTGCTGGTTCCCAAGACAGATATGTCATGATTGAAGGGCAACCAATGGTCTTCGCGATGAAATGGGATACGCTCTCGCAACTCTTCCCTAGAGCTGAATTGCTCATTGATCCAAGTGGCAGCGGTGTTTCAAAGTTTGATGTCAAACAAGTAATCGTGCGAACAAGCGGTGGTGAGTGGACTTTTGAAAAGGGACTTGGCGCTTGGAATCTTGTCAACGGCGATGGTGTGTATGACGCGAGTCACATTGATGCCTTATTGAACTTGGTACTTGATGCAGAAGCGTTATCAGTTGGCATTGCGGTGTACCCTAGAGATGCTGAGATTGCGACAGTTACACTTGTTGGTTATGACTTCTTACCAATCGACACAGTTAGAATTGCAACGAGTGAAGAAGGTAAACTCATTTTAGAAAATGGCGACAATGTGCTTCGACTGCATGCTGGCGATAAGATTGAAGCCATTCAACCATTTATCAAATAACGGTACTCAGTGTCAGTACCAGAGGATTGCTCTGAGACGCATTCGATGTCGAGTTGTTCAATGACATCATTCATATTGATGTATTCAGAACAGTTCGTTGTGGCTTGACTTTTGAACACCCAGAGTTCATCAACAAGTGCCGCATCTAAAGCCCTTCGTATTGTTTCAGCCCCACCTTCGATGATTACGTTTGTAATGTCATATGAGGATGAAAGTGTCGCAAACACTGCTCTTAAATCAATACTCCCGTTTGTGGTTTTGACAGCGATTGTTTCGCAAGGGTAGTGAGTCGCATCGTTTGATGAATCATGAATGAGAATTGTTTTCGCGTCACCATTAAAAACATTTGCATTGACGGGGAGCGAAGTATTGGGTCGAGCACAATTCGGTAGGGCAATCTTCGTGGTGATTCACCCCGCGCAGTGAGCGACGGGTTATCTAGAAGCACGGTGTTTGCGCCAACGAGGATTCCATCGATACAACCGCGTTCTGCGTGGACTCGGTTGATGCTTTCTTCACAACTGATCCACGGTGATTCGCCTTCGGGCGTGATTGTTGAACCGTCACTTGTTTGCGCCCATTTACAAATGACCCATGGAAGGCCAGTTGAAACTCTTTTTGCAAATGGTGCAAGCAATTTGTTGCATGCCTCGTCATCAAGCACTTCTACGTCGATGCCAGCGTTCTTAAGCGACTTCACCCCTCCGGTAGATAACTGATGTGGGTCGATTGAACCAATCACTACCTTGCGAATACCAGCATCGATGAGCGCTAATGCGCAAGGGGGGGTTTTGCCTTCATGATTGCATGGTTCAAGAGTGACGTATGCCGTAGCACCATGAGCTCGGTCGCCTGCCATTTGCAATGCGTTGACTTCAGCGTGGGCTTCTCCAAACTTCTCGTGATAGCCCTCGCCAACAATCTCACCTTTGTCATTGACGATGACACAACCAACCATTGGATTGGGTTCAGCAAATCCATGACCAAGCATTGCAAGTTCAATTGCACGAGTGATGTATTGTTGTGCGTTATTGTGCATGAAGTGTAGAGGGTAACAAAAAAAGAATCCCCGTCACAAGCGTGAGTGGGGATTCTAAAGGAGGGATGTCTAAACTAAAACTGTTATGCTTTCAAAACTTCCTTTTTGAGGTTTTCAGGCATCAGTCGGTATTCTGCTGGTTCCATTGAACTTGCCGCACGACCTTGAGTCATACCGCGAAGCACAGTTGTGTAACCAAACATTTCTGAAAGTGGAACGTCAGCGTTAATGATTCTGACAACACCACGAAGTTCGGAGTCATTGATTTGACCACGACGGCTAGCAAGATCGCCAGTTACGCTACCGAAGAACTCTTCAGGAGTTGTAATGGTGACCTTCATGATTGGTTCAAGGAGTGCAAGACCAGCAGCGGTACATGCTTCTCTAAAACCGAGAGCACCAGCTTGTTCAAATGCAACTTGGCTTGAGTCAACTTCATGGTATGAACCGTCTACGAGTTCGACGCAGACGTTAACCATTGGGTAACCACCAAGAATGCCAGAAGCGGCAGCATTTCTCACACCAGTTTGGACTGATGGAACATATTCGCGAGGAATTGAACCGTGTGAAATCTTGTCAACGAAGACGATACCGTCCTTCATTGTGAGTTCTTGCTCTTCTGCTTCTGCTTGTGTCATCGGCTTGACATTGAGGACAACGTCACCGAATTGACCACGACCACCAGACTGCTTGACGAACTTACCGCGAATCGCATCTGCACCACCAGTAATTGTTTCACGGTATGAAACGCGAGGTGTGCCAACGTTTACGCCAATTTTCATTTCACGAAGCAATTTGTTCTTGACGATTTCGAGGTGAAGTTCACCCATGCCAGAGATAATTGTTTCGCCAGTTTCATCGTTGTAATTAGCTCTAAATGAAGGGTCTTCACGAGTAATAGTTGTGAGGGCTTCGCCAAGTTTCTTTTTGTCATCATTTGTGATTGGTTCAATTGACATTGAAATCACAGGATCTGGGAAGTACATTCTTTCCAAGATGATTGGGTCATTCGTGTCACAAAGCGTGTCACCAGTGCCTGAGTTTTTCAGACCAATGACGGCAACGATTGAACCAGCACCTGCATAATCGAGTGCTTGTCGGTCTTTCGCGTGCATTTCATAGATACGCGAGACGTTTTCTTTTCTTCCGTTGCCAGGGTTTAGAACACGGCTGCCTTTCTCAAGACGACCGGAGTAAACACGAACATAAGTGAGGTCACCGTGTGAGTCACTGACGACTTTAAAGACTAGACCAGAGAATGACGCATCGTCTGAGTGAGGTCTAGTGAGTTTTTCATCTTCATCTTTTGGATTTGTACCTTCAACGTCTGGAACTTCAGTTGGGTTTGGAAGATATTCAATGACGCCGTTGAGCACGCGTTGTACACCAATGTTTTTGAGTGCTGAACCACAGTAAGTTGGGAACGCACGCATATCGAGTGTCGCACGGCGAAGGGCTGCCTTGAGTTGTTCAGCGGTGATTGCTGCTTCGTCTTCAAGGTAAAGTTCTGTCAACTCGTCATCGAGTTCAGCAATTCGTTCAACGATGTCATGTCGCCAGAGTTCAGCCATTTCTTTCATGTCATCTGGGATGTCACGTTGTTCAACAACAGCACCAAGTTCTGAGCTGTCGAAATAGTACGCTTGCATTTCAATGAGGTCAATGATGCCTTCGAATGAGTCGCCAGCACCAATTGGGAGTTGGACAGCAACAGCATTTGCACCAAGACGCTCTCGGATTGTGCCGAAACTGAATTCAAAGTCAGCGCCAACTTTATCCATCTTATTGATGAGGCAAAGTCGTGGAACGTTGTATCGGTCTGCTTGTCGCCAAACTGTTTCTGATTGTGCTTCAACGCCTTCCTTGCCGTCAAAGACTGCAACAGCACCGTCAAGAACTCGCATTGAACGTTCTACTTCAATAGTGAAGTCAACGTGACCTGGAGTATCGATGAGGTTGATGGTGTAAGTTTCACCATTGAATTCCCATGGACAAGTTGTCGCAGCAGATTGAATCGTAATACCACGCTCTTGTTCTTCCTCAAGGAAGTCCATGGTTGCTGTGCCTTCATGCACTTCGCCAATTTTGTATGACTTACCGGTGTAATACAACACACGTTC
>JAKVBR010000128.1 GCA_022447165.1 Phycisphaerales bacterium
CACCAGCGGGTTTCATGCCAATTTTTACTCCGGTGCTGTTATGGAAATCGCGAATCGCTTCAAGCATGACGAGCGTTACGGGAAGTGTTGCAGCGGGGGACACTTTACCTGTTGACGTTTTGATAAACACTTCACCATCAGCAAGTTTTCCAGAATCAGCGACTGCTTCTATGGCTAAGTCCGAAGCAAAACGAACGTGGTCGTATGTTTCGAGTTCGCCTGTTTCTAAAATAATTTTGAGGTGCGCTTTACCGCACGCATGCTTCACCCGAGCAATCTCTTCTTTAACTTTTTTGTAATCGCCAGCAAGGAATGCGCCCCTGTTAATTACCATGTCAATTTCATCGGCGCCTGCTGAGACAGCTTTTTTCACATCATTGATGCGAACATCAATAGGGTACTGACCACTCGGGAATCCCGTTGCAACTGAAGCGACGTTTACACCGCTTCCGTCTAATGCTCTCTTTGCGACCTTTACTAAACTCGGATACACGCAAACCGCTGCGACATGTGGCAATGGTTCTGGCAATTCGCCTTCGTAGAGGTGTACTGCCTTTTTGCAGAGTGATTTCACCTTCTCAGGTGAATCCTTTCCCTCTAGCGTCGTCAAGTCAATCATTGAAAGCACAAGACGCAAGCCCTGCATCTTGGATTCCTTCTTGATTGAACGCTTTGCAAAGGATTGCGCGCGTTGTTCAAGCATCACACTGTCAACAGATTGAAGCATCAGAGCAGTGTACTAGTTTCGTACTGTGTTAAAGAGGGCTGGCAATAGCCAAGATGCTTCCGGCTTAATGAACTTCCTGTTTTGTGCATCTGGAATGCTGTAAACCATCAACATTGCTGTTTTATCATCGATGACATACAGGAACTCTGTTCCGCTGCCATTAGGCACTGAAAGCATTGAAAACCCTTCGCCCGTGACAGCGCCACCAGCAACAGCCACGTTGGATTCACTTTTCCACATCATTGAAACCGCCAGCAGGGCTGCGAGGATGCAGGCCGTCTTAAACAGTGTTTGATTTGCGTTAGATTCGTTGATCATTAATTTCTCAAGGCTGATGCTGCATCTGATGCGATGGGTCTATACCCAAGTGGAACAAGACGGTTTTCATTGTGGTCCCATGTGATTGCGACGAGTTCTTGATGCGTTGTATCAAGAATGTACACAACGCCAGACGTGATGTTGTTGACATCGCCGTCGACTGCAATGTAGCGGTGGCCTCGTGTTTCTTGTGCTTCACTAACGCGCGATGTCACACTATGCCAAAGCAGGAACAACAAACATGCGTTGATTGCAATCAGCGTAGATTGTTTCAGGGAAACTTTCATTAATCTTGGTGTCCGCGTTTTGCTGACATGATGCTCACGCTAATCACAATCCCAAAGAAGATAAACATGAGGACATATCCGACCCAAGTGCTTGGCGGCTTTCGCAAGCTCGGCTCAGGCGGTGTCGCTGCAGCAAGGGCAAGATGTGATACCAATGGTGATGCAAGAAGCATCAATAAAAAGAGTCGTAACTTTAACATGTGTAAAAGGATACCTTGTGATTGGCAATCGTGCGACTATCTGAGTTTAGAACTGCTTGTAACCCCTAAGGATTTGTAAATTTCCTCGGTTGCGGACGATTGATTCATCGTAAAGAAGTGGATTCCACGGACTTTGTGGTCGAGTAAATCAGCGCATTGTTCGGCTGCCCAACTGATGCCTACACTGCGAACAGCGTCCGGATCATCTTGGCACCGCATGAGTCGACGTTGAAGCGCTGCAGGGAAATTTGTCCCGCCTGCAAGTTCAGCCATTCGCTTCATGTTTGCAAGGGATGTAATAGGCATGATGCCAGCCAAGATTGGCACGTCGATGTCGTTTATTTCGCACCGTTCTTTCCAATCATAAAAAGCGTTATTGTCAAAGAAGAGTTGTGTGCAAATCCAATCTGCACCAGCGTCTACTTTGGCTTTGAGGTGATCCATTTGTGTTAAGCGATTTGGTGTTTCAGGGTGACCTTCTGGGTAGCCCGCAACACCAACACCAAATGCTCGCTCATCAAATGATTTGATGGTCTTGACTAAATCTGCGCCATACTTGAACTCGCTTTCGGAAACACCTTCTTGAGGCCGATCACCTCTAAGTGCAAGCAAGTTGTCAATGCCAACTTCTGTGTAGCCGGTGAGTAGTTCCCTGATGTCATCTTTAGAGTGACCCACAGATGTGAGGTGGGGGATTGGGTCGAGCGATGTTTCAGTCGCGAGGTGTTTGACGAGCGCATTCGTTTTATCTCTCGTTGAACCGCCTGCGCCATAGGTCACCGAAACAAAGGAGGGTTCAAGTGCTTCGAAAGCAGCAAGTCGAACAGATAGCGCAGACCACCCTTTGTCAGTTTTTGGCGGGAAGAACTCAAAACTAAATAGCGTTTTGTCCCGCGTCAAGATGTCATCAATTCGCATATACGTACTGTAACGAGTTATGCTCGCACCGTAGAATGCGTTCGTTCTCTTACGATGTCGTTTCGGTCAACGGCTCAGACTGCGTGGTTGTGTTTTCTTGATCAAACAGTGCCGAACCGACGCGTACGACATTTGCACCACATTCAATCGCGACTTCAAAATCGTTTGACATACCCATCGATAAGATGTTGAACGCTTCGCCTGAAACTTCTTCACCTTGCATTTCTTCGAACAACTCATAACACCTGCTGAACACTGAGCGAGAATCTTCTGGATTCTCCGAGAACGGCGCCATGCACATCATTCCTCTAGGAACAACATTTGGCATCGATTCAATTTGCTCAAGAAGGTAAGACACTGCTGGTGGGGCGATGCCTGTTTTCTGGCGTTCGCCAGAAATGTTTGCTTGTAGCAAGCATTCAATGGTTAAGTTTTTCTTTTGTGCAATCTCTTGAATCTCTTCTGCAATGCGAAGGGAATCTACTGAATGAATAAGTCGAGAAAGCGGCAACACTCTTCTACACTTGTTTCGTTGAAGATGCCCAATAAAGTGCCACCGAATTGATTCGCTTGATGTCGGCTCTTTGAGTTCTTTCTTTCGAGCGACGTATTCTTCGATTTGCGCTGAGAGTTGTGTGAAGTGCTGTAACCGTGATTCACCAAAATCGAGGTGGCCTAAATCGACAAGTTGTCTGACTTCATCGACTGATGCGTATTTTGTGACTGCAACAAGGTGGACTGGGTCTGTTCGTCCGACTCTTGCTGCTGCGTCTGCGATTCGTTGTTGTACAGATTCGTATCGTTCCTTGATCGTTGTCAATGCAAACCCCTCCTTGGGATTCGTGCAGGATACCTTAGTTTACTGCTGGCTGACAAACGCCAAGGGCTTCAGCCATTGCCACGCCAATACCTGCTGGTGAGTCTGAGACGGTGACGCCACTTGCTCTGAGCGATTCCATCTTCGCGCTTGCTGTGTCATCTTCACCGCCAATGATTGCGCCAGCGTGTCCCATTCGCTTGCCTGCAGGTGCAGTTTTGCCAGCAATAAACGCGACAACTGGTTTATTCATATGTTCTTGCGCCCACTTGCCTGCTTCAGTTTCATCGCTACCGCCGATTTCGCCAATCATGACAACACCGTCCGTTTCATCATCTTGGTTAAATTTGTCGAGCAGTTCAATGAAATTTACGCCTTTGATTGGGTCGCCGCCAATACCGACGCACGTAGTTTGACCAATGCCAAGCGAACTTGTTTGCCACACTGCTTCGTACGTCAGCGTACCGCTTCGGCTGATGATGCCAACGCTTTTTCCGCTTTCCGCATCACTAGGCGCCGTGTGGATGTACCCCGGCATAATCCCGATTTTGCAACCACCCTCAAATGTTGCATTGGGTCCTTCTCCTGACACGCGTTTACCTGGGGTGATCACGCCTGGGCAGTTCGGACCAATGAGGGTGACATCTGGGTATTGTTCAAGGGTTGCTTTCACACGCATCATGTCCGCAACCGGAATCCCTTCGGTGATTGCGCAAATGACTTCGATGCCTGCCTCGGCTGCTTCAAGAATTGAACCCGCAGCAAACGGTGGTGGAACAAAAATCATTGAAGCAGTTGCGCCCGTTTCAGCGATTGCTTCCTTCACCGTGTTAAAAATAGGCAATCCGTTTGCGTCTGTTTGACCACCTTTTTTTGGTGTGACGCCACCAACCATTTGTGTGCCATAATCGAGGCACCCTTTGGTGTGAAATGCACCTGCTGAGCCAGTAATTCCCTGACAAATGACTTTCGTTGAACCATTGACAATAATCGACATTGTTATCTCCAGATAAGACCGTACAGGATAACCTAAACCGCGTGATATGACTACACTAACGCATATGTCTTCCCCAACGAAAAAGCCGTTGACGTACGCCGATACTGGTGTTGATATCAAAGCAGGTGACCAACTAGTTGGCATGATTCAGTCGATGATGAAGGGCACTCACGGTCCCCGCGTCCTTGGCGAACATGGCGGTTTTGCAGGCATGTTCCGGCTTGACTTTAACGAACAACTTTTCAAGCGAAACTACAAAGATCCTGTCCTCGTTGCTTGCACAGATGGTGTTGGGACAAAGGTCAAACTCGCTTGCGAACTTGGCATCTACAACACTGTTGGCATTGATTGCGTCGCAATGAATGTCAATGACATGATTGTGCAGGGGGCTGAGCCGCTCTTTTTCCTTGATTATCTTGGGTTGCACAAGCAAGAGCCCGCAACAACCGCGTCTATCGTAAGCGGTGTTGCCAAGGGGTGTGAAATGTCGAGTTGTGCCTTGATTGGCGGCGAATGTGCTGAAATGCCTGATATCTACGAAGAAGGCGATTTTGATATCGCTGGATTTGCAGTGGGGGTTGTTGAACTTGAACGCGCCATTGATGCGAGCAGGGTTGAGCCAGGCGATGTTGTCATCGGCCTGCCATCCTCTGGAATTCACTCCAATGGCTATACCCTTGCACGGGCTGCAATTGTAGATTGCGATTTAACGACAACGTACGATGAACTGAGCACGACTAAAACGCTCGGCGAAATAATGCTTGAACCAACGCGAATCTATGTCAAGTCAATTGTGAAATTGCTCAGCCAATACAAAGTGAAAAAGGTCGTCACTGGAATGGCGCACATCACAGGTGGCGGGCTTGCAGACAACATGAGAAGAACGATTGCCGAAGATGTCGATGTGAACATCTCATTGAAAGATGTTCAAGCACCTGCTAT
>JAKVBR010000129.1 GCA_022447165.1 Phycisphaerales bacterium
ACAATGCGTTTTAGGTGTTTCGCGCATTGTATTGCAAGTGTTTTTTTGTCGTGTTAGCTTTCATTTGGCTCAACATATTAGCCACAATGACCTCCAATTGAATTTAAATCTTCAGTTATCCATTCAGCGCATCGTTTGACATCATCCTTGTATGCGGGATCTGTGCTGACGCTCGGGATGTTTAGAAATGTTTGTAAACGCGATACTGCGTTGTCAATATCACTGTCGATGTGTTGTAAGACAACATCGAGTTGTTCCTTCGTTACCAAATCAGACATGCTGGGTACTCACTTTCTTCACTTTCAATCGCGCACCTCACGATGCCATCTTCCAATGCAATGACCATCGGTGTTCCAATAATCCAATCGACACCGAGTGGTAATCTTGTTTTGATGCAGTCAAAGCAGGGGTTTTCAAAAGCCCCATCTTCATTAAACTCTTCTTTTGATTCCGGAATCGCAACGAGTGTTGTTGGGAATTGAACATCAAACTCGAAATGCATGTACAACAACTCTTCACAGTGGTCACATGCCATGCCGTAAAAGATGATGTATTGTTTGCCAACACGGATGTCTTCTGGCCACTCGACCCAAGAGAATAGTTCGATGTCATCAACTGATTTGCCATCCCATGAACCAAGGTCTTGTGGATACCAAGAGTTTGGCAAATTCAATGTTGTGACCTCGCCTGATGAAGAGTTCCGCTCAGTGAGAATCCTGTCAGTCGAGTACCACGTCGTGATCACAACGAAGATGATGAATGAAACGAATCCCATTTTGCAATTCGTGAGTGCACAACTCATTGGTTTTGGTTTAAAGATGATGATCCCTAAGAGCAAAAGGAAATCAATTGCAAACATCATCATGGGTGAGAGCGAGTGTTCGCCAAGGCAACCGCAACTCTCATAATTGCCATACCCAAACATTTCGACAACCAGCACCAGCAAAAACGTTGATAACAGAAGCGTTGCTGCACTGCGTGCAAGTTTAGGCATAAAGAACATGCTGCCAACGAAGATAAACTCGATGATGAGCAGAACAAGTAGCCAAATATAATGGTCTTTGAATCCGATGATGCCGCCCGCATCAAGGATAGAGCGGGGAAGGGATTTGGCAGTTGCACCGTTCGCTTTTGAAAATGCACCAAAGAACACCCAAAGCGGGACAATGAATTGCGTAAGCCATGCGCCAAAACGCATAGAAACACTCTGCGTAGCAGATGATTCTTGTTCAGTCATATGTAGAGTTTACAGGGTAGAGCGGGACTATTCAGTTCTTCTTCTGCGATATCCCAAAAGTAGTCCTGTGATGAGCAATCCTGCAGGCGGTGCTGGAACAACGGTAGCGGTAAACACGCTCGTGCCATCGCTTTTGAAACCATCAGAGTAAATGACATCTAGCCCGCCATTTGAAGCGCCAACAAACTGAAATGCTTCTGCATCGATTGCATTGTCGTCATTCATTTCAACAAAGGAGTATGACAGCGCATCACCTATGTTAAGACCCGTCCAAGCAAAACCATCGCCACTTGTGAGTCCTTCCCAAACGAACGTTGCACCGAGCGTTTGTGAAGGTAGCCAAGGGGATGTAATGAGTTGCCAATCATCTTGCTCCATATCGTTGATGAAGAATCCTAGTGAGTTTGGTGCTGTACTTGTGAGTCCAAGGGATGATGAACCTTCATTGTCACCTGCTCCTGACTCGCTATCGATGAGTGTTAGGAGGGACAACCCATATCCGGTATCAACGGGAATGATGGTAATTTTGCCATCAGTGTCGATGCCGAAACTCATGAGTTTTTCATGGACAAGTGCAAGATGGTCAGTTGAAAACTCTGGGGCCTCATCTGAACCAAAAATAGATCCAAGCGATTGGGAATAAAGTAAAAACGACTCTTCACCGCTGCCATTGATTTCAATGATTCCACCAGCAAGGAATGCAGTTGAACTCGCTACCGTTGCAGTCATGATTAGTGTTTGGTTTCGGAGTGCTCTTTTCATCGTTCTAATTCAATACGCCCATAGAAAGAGGGCTTGTTCACACTTTTCGGCTTGAATTGTGGTCATGCTGAAGGCAATGCTCAAAATGAGTGTTGATTCAATCAAGAAATACCGGTTATTCCGTTTCATGCCCTAAGAAAGTGTAAATCTAGGCAAAATGAAGGGGTTGGTCACGCCCCATGTATTCAGTTTCTCGCATAGCATGCTCACCATGTGGACCCCAACGCTTTTGAATAACACCGTGATGACCGCTACGCAGAGCTCTGAATTCCATGCTTGGGTAGAGCAGCAACTTCCTACCTGGTTCCTGCAAGAGTTCGCTGGAATCGAGCATTGGCGGTGGGTTGCTCTTGTGCTTGTTGTTGCAATTGGCTTCATTGTTGACCTTATTGTTCGATTCTTCTTAAGAAAGATGATTCGTTCATTTTCCCTTGGCGATGAGTCAAACACGGACCTTGCGACAATCATTAAACGAGTTCCACGTCCCGCTGGAGCTGCTGCAGGCGGTGGCATTTGGCTTTTATTGCTCCCAACACTTGGATTGCCAGTTGGTGTCCATTCAATTCTTGAACCCATCGTCCATGTCTACATCACAATCGCGTGCGTTTGGTTTGGTTTTAGAGGCACCGACCTTATCTCGTTTGTTGCAGACCAAAAAGCAAGACAGTCGGAAAACAAACTCGATGATTTGCTTGTTCCACTCCTAAGCAAAACGCTCAAAGCAGTCGTCATTGTCATTGGTGTTGTCTACCTTGCTGACAGTTTATCCATTCAACTTGCCCCAATTATTGCTGGTCTTGGAATCGGCGGTCTTGGTTTTGCGTTCGCAGCGAAAGACACCCTCGAAAACTTCTTTGGGTCAATCACAGTTATTCTTGACAAACCGTTTGGCATTGGCGACTGGATTGTTGTTGATGGCATTGAAGGAACAGTGGAGTTTGTTGGCATTCGTTCAACTCGAATTCGTACGTTCTACGATTCGATTGTGACAATTCCAAACTCAATACTTATTACTGCAAAGTGTGACAACTACTCGCGAAGACGGTATCGCAGGTGGAAACAATATGTGGGTCTTGCATACAACACGCCACCCGAGAAGATAGCGGCCTTTTGCGAAGGCGTTCGCGAATTGTTGCGTGACCACCCATACACACGCAAAGATTATTACCAGGTGTGGATGACCGAGTTTGGAAGTTCTAGTTTAAATGTTCTGTTGTATGTTTTTTGGGCAGCACCTGACTGGCAGACGGAATTGCGTGAGCGTCACCGCCTGATCCTCGACATCATCCGGCTAGCGGGGTCATTGCAAGTCGAATTTGCATTCCCAACTCGTACGTTGTATCTCAGAAATGAAGAGCAATGGCAAAGCGGTCCTGACCAGATTGATCCAAACCGACCAGAGGGTTGGGTTGAAAGTGCTGAAGAAGGGGCGCGGGAAGATGTGCGAGCATTTACTGCCAATGATGACTGGCGCTCCAAGTTACCTCCGCCTTACAGATTTACTGGCGCCCGCGATGGTGCTATCGGTGCTGAAGGAGAGGGTGGGGGCGGCGAGGGCTAATCGTTCTCAATCGATTCAAGCACCCACTGTTCAA
Organism: Phycisphaerales bacterium; assembly: GCA_022447165.1. Classification (GTDB taxonomy): domain Bacteria; phylum Planctomycetota; class Phycisphaerae; order Phycisphaerales; family SM1A02. The sequence goes on from JAKVBR010000129.1 coordinate 3,595, forward strand.
TTGCTTCACAAATCGCATGAATGATGACATGATGTCCATCTTGGATGGCAGCGCTATCGTTCGCATCGAGCGTGACATTGAGCGTGCATTTGCTTTTTGATTCACCGCCATCTCTGCCAAGTAGCCCCAACGTCATCATGCCAAGGTCGTTTGCAAAATCGAGTGCTTCGTTAATGTTTTCGCTGTTTCCAGAGGTAGTGAGAACGAGAAGCAAGTCATTGCATGACTGTTCTTCATGTTCATCGATGATGCATGTTGCGAATGCTTCAAGTTGTCGTCTAAACACTTGTTCCCAACCAAAATCGTTTGCAATGCAAGTCATGGCTACCGCATCACTGCAAAGGCAGTGTGCAGGCAGTGCAGGGCGAGTTTCACGATACCGTCCTGTTAGCTCTTCGCAAAGATGATTGGCCTGCGCAGCAGAACCACCGTTGCCAGCAACAAAGAGCGTTCCGCCTTGCTCGAAGCAATGAATGATTGCACGTGAAATCTCAGTGATGTCATCAGCATGCGATTGAAGTCCTTGGACCACTTCATTTGCTTGATTTATACGAGATTCAATGTGTGATTTCATATCAATACCTGTTGTGTACATCGACTGATTCCTTCGACTAACTGTTGGACATCTTCAATTGTGTGAAATGGACCAAATGAAATGCGAACTGTGCCACCTCGATTGGTCGTGCCCATCGTTTCATGTGCAAATGGTGCGCAATGCAATCCGGCACGCACACATGCGCCGCATTCCTCTTCAAGCATGTTCGCAAACTGGTGCGGGTCAATCTCAGTTTGTAAACTAAACACGGCGCATCGGTTGTTACTGACTTGAGGTCCAATGATTGAAACGCCTTCAATTGTGTTTATTCCTTCAATAAAAGCTTGGCATAATGCAAGTTCGTGCTCATGTATGCACGCTAAGCCCTGATCTTGAATCCACCTCACGCCAGCAAGTAGTCCTGCGATGCCAATGGTGTTGTGCGAGCCAGATTCATAATAATCTGGAAGTGTTGTTGGTTGCGTCGGCAATTCGCTTTCGCTACCAGTTCCACCATACCGAGAAGGATTCACAACCTTTTCTAACCCATGCTTCATGAGCAGGCCGCCTGTGCCAAGTGGCCCGAGTAATCCCTTGTGCCCAGGAAATGCGAGCATGTCGATGTTCATTGCTTGCACATCAATTGGGACATGTCCCATCGTTTGTGCTGCATCAACTAAGAATGGAATCTCGCCACTCACTTCGCCAATGGAGTGTAAATCTTGCAATGTGCCGGTGACATTAGAACCATGTGCGACTGCAATGAGTTTTGTCTCCGGTGTAATTGCGTGTTGAATATTATCTGGATTGACGAGCCCTGTTTCTGGATCTGCATCAACAATCGTAAACGTGATGCCGTACTCCTTCAGCATGTGAAAAGGTCTCAGTACGGAATTGTGTGCCATTGACGTAGTCACAAAATGACATGGTTCTTGATTTGTTAAACAGTGTGACGCAATGCCAAAGATTGCGAGGTTG
>JAKVBR010000013.1 GCA_022447165.1 Phycisphaerales bacterium
TCCAGAAAGGGGCATGGATGAGACCGGCGACATCCTTATCGCAGATGGTCAAATCCAATCAATCAGTTCAACCCAATTGCAATCTTCAGGTCAAGTCATTGATTGTGAAGGATGCATTGTTTCGCCTGGTCTTATTGACATTCATGTTCACTTTCGGGAACCGAGTAGTGGCAATCATGAAGAGACTGTTGAAAGTGGTTCAAGAAGCGCAGTTAATGGCGGGTTCACAACAGTATGCACAATGCCAAATACAACTCCAGCAATGGATGATCCTTTACTCATCAAAGAAGCTATTAAGATTGGCACAGATACCGGCCTCTGTAGAGTGCTCCCAACCTGCTGCGCAACTGTTGGGAGAAATGGTGAACAACTTGCCCCACTTGATGAGTTGTGTGCAGCAGGTGCAATCGCGATTACTGATGATGGTGATGTTGTTGAATCAGATGCACTAATGACAGCATCGCTTGAGGCAGCAAAAAAGCATGACGTTCCATTCATGCAACATTGTCAGGATCCTAAGCAAACAGTTGGTGGTGTTATGAATGCTGGCGCTGTTCAAGAGGATCTTGGGTATGGAGCATGGCCCCGAGTGGCAGAAGAATGCATTGTCGAACGAGATATCTTGTTAAACAAGAACATCGGGGCTTCATGGCACGCTCAACACATTAGTAGCGGTGGAACTGTCGAACTCATTCGACAAGCACGAGCAAGAGGAGAAGCTATTTCAGGCGAGGCATCACCTCATCACTTACTGTTAACAGATGAATGTTGTAGAGACCTTGGGACGATGGCAAAAATGAACCCACCTCTAAGGGAACAACATGACATCGAGGCACTGAAGGAAGGCATTGTTGACGGCACCATCACGATTCTTGCAACAGATCATGCACCCCACCCACTAGCCACGAAAGATCGACCATTTGCAGAAGCGTCATTCGGCATTGTTGGTCTTGACTGTGCACTAGCCCTCTATGCTAAAGCGTTGATTCAAGATGGCGTACTCGATTGGCCTGCGATGCTCGCTATGATGACAAATCAACCCGCTGACCTCATCAGACGACCTGACCTAGGAAGGTTGGCTGAGGGTGGAACTGCAGATATCACTGTGATTGACCCTCGATGTGCTTGGACTATAGACGCAACGACTTTTGGATCTACTGGTCGAAATTGTCCATTTAACGGCTGGAATGTCACTGGGAAAGCAATCATGACAATGTTTGGTGGGCGCATTACCCACCTTGAGGGTCATTTAGAAGCTCTTTAAGCGTTGCATCGCACTGAAAAATCCTGTAAAATTGTCCTTTCGCTCTGTTTCTGAGCACCTCGCTATCACATGTGGGATGGATAGTTGAGTTTACCCCTTTGAAGCGGCATGCAATGTGCTGTGAAGAACCGTTAAGCACCCTTTGGTGATTGTCTCCCACGCAACACCGGTGATGCTGCAAAGATCTGAAAGGATCACATTATGGCTGAGACGAAGAACGATATCGTCAGCAATCTGCTCGAAGCAGGTATCCACTTTGGACAACGAAGAAGTAACTGGAACCCAAAAATGAAGCCTTACATTTGGGGTGTTCGCAATGGTCTCCACATCATTGACATTCGCGAAACTGTGAAGGGCTTACTACTGGCGAAAAAGTACATCAAAGAAGTTGTTGCTAGCGGCAAAGATGTTGTCTTTGTAGGCACAAAAAGGCAAGCGCAATCCGCTGTGCAAAAGTATTGCACTGAAGCAAGCATGCCATGGGTGACAGAGCGTTGGCTTGGTGGCACGCTCACAAACTTCCGTACCATTCGTGAACGACTTAAACGACTTAATGAACTTGAAGCGCTAGTCGATTCAGGCGAGATTGAAACATACTCCAAGAAAATGAAATCACAACTCATGCGTGAGAAAGCGAAAATCACTCGAAACCTTGATGGCATTCGTGCGATGAATAAACTTCCAGGCGCAATGGTTGTCATTGATGCAAACAACGAAACAAATGCACTTCGCGAAGCAACAGCGTTAAACATCCCAACGATTGGCTTGATCGACACAGATGGTGATCCTGGGTTGGTTGATATTCCAATCCCCGGGAATGATGACTCACTTCGTTCAATTGAAGTAGTCATTGCTGACCTCATGTCAGCTGTCAGCGAAGGCCTTCAGTTACGTAGAGCTGCAGAAGCTGCTGCTGCGAAGAAAGCTGAAGAAGAAGCAAAGGCTGCTGCAAATCAAGAAGAAACAAAGCGTTCTTCACGTACTGCGTTTAAAGCCGACGACCCTGCTCCTGCAATTGAGGCAGAGCAAACAGCGACAGCGGTTGCAGAACAAACAGAAAATGACGCATCAACTGATGGGAAGTAATTTACAGTAACTTTTAAAAGAACACTCAATCGGAGAATTACAATGAGTTTTACTGCTAAAGATGTCATGAACCTTCGTCAAAAGACTGGTCTTGGCATGATGGATTGTAAAAAAGCACTTACTGAGACGAATGGCGACCCTGCTGCAGCAGAAGAGTGGCTACGTGAGACTAAAAAAGGCAAGATGGACACTCGCACAGAGCGAACGACTGGCGAAGGTCGAATTTCAATTGCTGAAGAAAATGGCAATGCTGTCATCATCGAAGTGAGAACTGAAACGGACTTCACAGCTCGAAATGAAAATTTTGTTGAAGCAGTCGACAAGATTGCTGACATCGCTCTTGGCGCTGACGCTGGCGAAGTGAGCCTCACGGATGACATGACTAAACTGATTGATGATATCCGCATCACAACAGGCGAAAATGCGAATTACGCTCGTGGTCACAAGTACACAGATGGCAATTACGGCCAGTACATTCACCATGATGGCAAACGCGCTTGTTTGCTCAAGGTCACAGGCGATGTTGACGGCGATACCCTTCGTGGGATTTGCCAGCACATTGTGTTCCATGACCCAATGGGAATCTCTGCCGACGATGTCTCAGCTGAACAGATTGAGCAAATCAAACAAGATGCTATTCAAGAAGCTAAAGACACTGGCAAGAATGAAGAGATTGCTGAAAAAATGGCTGAAGGTAAAGTCCGAAAGTACCTTCAAGAAAACACACTCATGGCTCAGAAATATGTTCTTGACGAGTCAAAAACAATTGCTGAACTCATGCCAGAAGGTGCAACGATTGAAGCGTTCACACGCTACACACTCGGTGGCTAACCGATTGAGATTGTAAAACTTAAAACCCCGCCAACTGGCGGGTTTTTTTTACGCCCCACTCGAATAGGGTCTGTCCCTCAATTGAGGCCGGCCGGTTTTCCGCCCTTTCGGGGGTCACAAGCAGGAAGTTGAGCACCACTTTCAATAGCGATGGCTTGGACGATACCGATATCTCTCCGCTCCTTGATGCTGTGCCCTTTGGCTGCAAGCGTATCAGTTGGCAAAGTGCTTTTTGCCACCGTCTCGATATACACAGCATCCGGCTTCCATTGATGATGCAAGCGTTCCTGCGTCACTGCATCAATTGGCGACATCCCATACCAAAGCGAATGAATGAGCACCTGAAGAACACTTGAGATAATACGTGGACCCCCAGATGCTCCAACGAGCAACACTGGCTTGTCACCCTCCATCACAATCACGGGCGTCATCGATGACAACGGTCTTTTGCCATACTCAGGTAAATTCTTGTCAGACTGTACAAGCCCATATGCGTTTGCCCCCTTCGGTGATGAGAAATCATCCATCTCGTTGTTCAGTACGAAATCAAATGGTTCAACAATCACTTTAGAGCCAAAATAGGTGTTAATCGTTTCTGTCATCGAAACAACCATCCCATCAGCGTCAGCGACACAGACATGACTCGTCCCAGAATCGTCAGGTAATTGAGTATTGGAACCATACCTTGATATGTCTTGTGTAAGCTCAACGTCAATCCTTGAAATCAATTCGTCGATGTATGATTGTTCAAGCAATGCTTCAACTGGAACAGGTGAAAACATTGGATCTGCCATGTGTTCTGCCCTATCTGCAAAAGCGTGCTTTGACGATTCGATATAGAGATGGCAATACGCAGGCGAATGAAGTTCATGCTCAAATGCATTGAGCCCTTCCATAATTGACAACACTTGACCAATTGCAACCCCACCCGAACTCGGTGGCGGCATCGTCAACACTGACATTCCATCATGCTCAAACGAAACAATGGGCTCAACCCAAACTGGTTCATATCCCTTTAAATCCTCAACCGTAATCCACCCATCAGTTGCTCCAACGATTGCATCAGCAACGACTCCCTCATAAAACCCCGCTTTCCCGTGCAATGCGATTTGCTCGAGGACCAATGCTTGCCCATCAAGTTGTATCAGTTCTTCATGTCCAAACAACATTGCGATGTGCTGTGCATAGTCCTTGCTCCCATCTATTGCATTGCTCAGTGCTCTTGTAAATGCGTCATCTGGCTCAAAACCATCTCTTGCAAGTTCAATGGCTGGAGCAATAACGACTTCTCTTGGAAGTGTCCCATACCGCTCATGTGCTTCAAGCAACCCCGCAACAGACCCTGGAATGCCAACAGCGAATGGGCCTAACGTGCTCGAATGGTCTTGATAGATTGAAGGCGAAGTGTTTCTCGGTGCAGTTTCTCGATAATTCAACGCAACTGGCTTCATCTCATCTGATGCAATCAGCATGAAGCCCCCACCGCCAATACCACATGAGAATGGCCTGACGACGCTCAGCGCAAAAGATGTTGCAACTGCAGCGTCAACTGCATTACCACCCTGTTCTATAATTCTTGCGCCAGCTTGTGACGCAAGCGGATGATCTGAAGCAACTGCTCCACCATGAAATCGAACTTGTTTCGAGTGGCATCCAGTAAGTAGGGCAATGCATAGTACAACTATTCGCATTCGCCGAGTTCTCTAAGCATCCCAAGTGCTTGCTTAACATCTTCAACGCGCTGCTCACCGCCCTCTCTCTCAATCACTAAATTGATGCCCTCTGGCACATGACTTAAAAATGTTTTCCAACAAAAGTCGCCTGTGCCAGCAGGAACCTCAGTCCCCCAAGTCCCCGAAACTTCTGCATTCTTTGCATCTTTGATATGCACCTGTCTAATCCAAGGCGTAAGTAACTGCACTGCCTCAATCGGATCGCCTTGACCATAAAGAATCATGTTCGCAGGATCAAAATTCACGCCAAGAGTTGGATGATTTAACTCTTCCAACACAGAGATCAAATTGCGAGCATTCTCTTGACCTGTTTCGAAAGCGAGTTGCACGCCACATGCATCAAAACATGAAAGAATCTGCGTGAGTCGTTCAATCATTTTATCTCGTTCTTCGCAGGACTCTTCTGGAAAGAAACCAGCATGAAAAGTCACCAACCCGATGTTCATCGATTGTGCTTTTTGAGCAACCGCTTGGGCATTTTCCCAAGTTTGCTCCCAAGTCCCATCAGGTCGAACACCACCCGTTTCAGCGATTGTTTCAAGCGAAGTGTAATCTTCGCCGGTCGCTTCTAGCATTCCGCTCATGATTGAGATACCTGACTCAGCGAGTTCCGCTTCAGCGGTTTGCCATGCATCGTCAGCAACAAGTGGATTTAATGCGAGTTGAACGCAAGAAATTCCGCAAGAATTCGCCCTAGAAATGATTTCAGAGGGGTTTTTGGGCTGCAAACTCCAACTGCAAACAGCAATGTGTCGATTGTTCATAGGAGATAGTTTAGAATAGTGCGTTTCGGCTGGATAGTGCCAAAAGCCCTCAGCCACTAGGAAATCACCTTGAGTATGACAAAAACGTCAACAACTGAACCACCTGAAGAACAACTCTCGTTGTGGGAACGCATCGAAGCGTACATCACACGATTGAGTACGAAGAATAACTTCTGGCATAAGGTTTGTTCGCTCATCTGGTTGCCATTTGCATTCAGAAGCGGGATTTCCATGAGACGGATTGGACCTGACAAGTTCACCGCAGTGTTACCATTCAAACGCTCAAACAGAAACTTTTACAACGCGATGGCAGGCGCTGCCCTGCTTGGCAACAGTGAGGTTGCAGCTGGCATGTTCTTGTTCAAACAATGCGGAAGTGATTATGCCGTCGTTTGTAAAGAAATGTCATACAAGTTTCTTCGCCCTTGTTATGGCCCAGCAATTTACAACGTCAAAGATGCTGAAGAAGTTACAAAAGAACTTTCTTCACAGATTGAATTGCGGGATGAATTCAACATCGAGTTTACGATGGAGATTACACAAATCCTTCCAAAGAATGGCAAAGAAGCAAGAGTTGGTCGTTGTGAAATCACGTTCCATTGCACTCCTAAGTTTAAAATCAAAGAACGCATGGAGCGAAGGAAAGTTCGCGCCTCAAAATGAACGCATTGAAAACAGTCGGCTGGGGACTATACCTTGCAAGCAGTTGGACTTGGTGCATCGGCATGTTCCTGCCAATCATTCTTCTTGAACGATATGGCTGGCAGGGCTTCTTTATGTTTGCGATTCCAAACGTCATTGGGTGTGCAGCATTCGGCTATGTACTCAAAACACGAGAACGGTCAAAAGCGCTTGTAGAAAAATATGGCTTCTTGATGGGCTTGTTTTCAATTGCAACGATTGCATTTCATGCTTTGTTTATCGTAATGATGCTCAACATCCATGATCTTGATTCTTATGCACGCTATGTGTTTTATGGAATCTTGTTTTGTTTATTTGTCTCGGTGTTTTTCTCAAAACGCGTGTGGATGCTCCTCGGGAGTGCTTGCTGGATTACTTCACTCATTCTTGGATTGTCATTATTGCCAAGCGAACTTCATGTCGAAGCATCACGCCCATGGCAAGATGTCATTTGGCTACTTCCGATCACGACTTTTGGCTTTCTCCTTTGCCCATATTTAGACCCAACGTTCCATCGAGCACTTCAAGAATCTCCGAGTAAACATTGCTTCGGGGTCTTTGGCATTTCATTTGCTCTGATGATTGGATTGACTTGTGCGTACTCTGAAACTGTGCTCATTGCACTTCCCGTAGCACTTGCGATTCATTTACTGATTCAAGCGACGTTTTCAATCATTGCCCATCAACATGAAGGTAGCCGAGCATGGAAATCCAGCAAGGCATTTCCGCTTGTACTCCTCGTTAGCGTTTCGATTGCAATGCTTATTGGAGCACAAAATCAGGATGATGTTCAATCCCATCTCAATGACTACCTCCGGTTCTTTGTGTTTTATGGGCTCATCTTCCCTGGACTAGTTGTCATCTTCATGTGGACAGGAAAAGCAATGAATTGGCTTCGCCTCGTGCTGTTTGGTTTTGTCGCGTTGTTCTCAATCCCTCTTCTAGAAAGCGCATACATAGGAGAAACGCCGTGGTTAGCGGTATTTCCCGTTGTTGTTTTACTCACATGGGCGTTTGCTGAACGGAGCAATAACTCCCTTCAACTCACTTAACGTCCTACTTTTTACCACAACACTTTTTGAACTTTTTGCCACTTCCACAAGGACAAGGCTCATTGCGACCAACTGTCATTGCTTGCTTTGAGCCCTGATTACTCACACTTGATGCCGCACGAATAGATTGCTCTGCTGGTTTTGCAGCAGGTCGTTGTTGAGCAACTTGGCGCCTTTCTGGAGTAGGACTTGGCCGTCCTTCGCCTTGTTTCTGTTGTGATTCTTGCTGTTGTTCTTGAGGCGGCTTCTGCATTCGAACTTGCATCTTTGCCTTAAAGACTAAATCAGTGACGCGCTCTTGCATGTGCTCAAACATTTCATCAAACAACCGCGCACCTTCACGCTTATATTCAATCCTTGGATCGAGTTGACTAAACGACCTGAAGCCAATTGATTCCTTCGCTTGGTCCATTTGGTACAGATGGTCTTTCCAAACTGAATCAAAAATCTGCAAAAGCACTGTACGCTCGAGTTGTGCAAGTTCTGCACGTTGAACCTGCTTGATCTTCTCAGTTGCAACACCTACTGCATCTTCTTCAAGCCGTTCTTTTTCTTCGGTGGTTAAGGCGAATTGCCAGTTCTCACGAAGCCACGCATCTAAATCACCATTTGAATCAGCAAGCATTCGTTCCGCACGACGTTCAATTCGCTCATCGTCCCAGCGATTTGCTTCTTCAAGCAGGAACTTTTTCAATTCATTTGGTTCATTTGAAGGCAATGCATTTGGCGTCCAATCAAGTTCATATTTCACTTGAACCCATTTACAAAATGCTTCGATTGCCTGAGCGGGATCTTGTTGCAATCGCATACCTGTCATTTCGATGATGAAGTCGATTGGATATTCTCGTTCGCGCTTCTTGTAAACATCCATTGCTTTGTCCATGACAAGATCAATGGCTTCAACGATTTCTAACTCATCAAACTCTGAAGCGTCACATTCAAACTCAAACTTAGAAGTTACCCAAGTTGCAAGTTCGCCTTGAGCATGCTTTGGAACGAGGTAAGGGTCAAGCGGTGCCAAATCAGTCGAACGGATTTTGTTTTCAGCATCAACGCCGATGCGTTCAACGATTTCTTCTCGACTAAGGGTTGTTACCTCTGCGAGCGACAAGTCGCTGTCCCATGCTGCTAGTGCCCAGTTTACTACACCCTTATAGTCCCACGTCGACTCGTCGCGTTCCGAGATGTTTCCATCTCCTAAATCAATTGTGTCAGGCAAATACTCACCAATAGTCACACGAATGATTTCTTGCGACTCTTCGAGTGCATCTCTGACAAGCAGTTTATGTAAATCTTCACGGTCCTTACCTAGAATTCTGTCAGGGTCTACTGGAACGTTTAAGTGCTCTTGTACCCATTCCGAAATGCATGCTGCTGAATATGTTGGGTTTAAGAATCTTGAAACTGCGTCACTGACTGCGTGCTCGATGTACTCAAAAATCAGTGAACGAATATCTCGACCTTCAAGAACACGCTGTCGCAAATCGTAGAAGACATGCCTTTGATGGTCCATGACTTCATCGTATTCAAGAATGTTCTTACGGATAAGGAAGTTTCGTTCCTCTACTTTTCGCTGCGCTTTAGTGATTGCTTTTGTGAGCATATTGTGCTCAATAGCGACACCTTCCTTCATGCCCATTTTGGATAACAGTTGTAGCGTCCTCGGTCCCGCAAACATCTTCATCAAGTCATCTTCGAGACTTAAGAAGAAGCGTGACGAACCGTTGTCACCTTGACGACCTGAACGTCCCCTCAACTGGTTATCAATTCGTCTTGACTCATGCCTTTCAGTTGCAATGACGTGCAACCCACCGAGCGTTTCAACATTGTCGTAAAACTTCAGCCGGTGCAGCAAACACGCACCACTTTTATCAATGTCTGCAAGCATCTTGTCTGTCTTCATAGAGTGGGCTTTTGCATCGTCTACCCACCAGCAACTTGTCGCCCACCAATGTTCCACAAGCGCTCTGAAAATGTCATCGTCGCTCATGTCTACAACATCTGATTTTGAAATGCCGAGTTCTTTTGGCACGATGTGCCTGTAGATTGCTTTTACGACATCTTCTTCTGACATCTCTGCATTAACTTCTTTAGGACAGATTCCCGTTTTCTTCCAGTGTTCAATGAGAATCTCAGGAGACAACTGCGCGAGTTTAATATCTGTACCACGACCAGCCATGTTCGTAGCAACTGTTACTGAACCAATTTGACCAGCAAACTTAACGATTTCCGACTCTCGTTCATGTTGTTCTGCATTCAATACTTCGTGTGGCACTTGGTAAAGAGATGTCAGCATCTGACTTAACTCTTTAGACTTTTCAACACTTGTTGTACCAACGAGAACGGGCTGACCCACACGGTACAACGCATAAATTTCATCAATGGATGCCTTGACTTTATCTTTTGCAGATGTAAAGACGAGGTCGTTGTGGTCATCACGAACAACTGGAACATTCGTTGGAATCACAAGCACATCTAAGTCATAGATTTCATAAAACTCAGTTGCCTCTGTATCTGCAGTACCAGTCATACCTGACAATCGCTCATACAACTTAAAGTAGTTTTGGATTGTGATTGTTGCCATGGTTTGCGTCTCTTGCTTAATTTCGACGCCTTCTTTTGCCTCAATCGCTTGATGCAGACCATCTGACCACTGACGACCAATCATTTTACGCCCAGTGTTTTGGTCGATGATGATGACACTCATGACGCCTTTGTCATCTGGAGCAACGATGTAATCTCTATCTTTCAAGTAGACGGTGTACGCGCGAATCGCTTGTTCTAACAAGTGAGGCACGTCCATATTTTCGCCGACATAAAAGGAACCGATACCTGCTTCTTGTTGCGCTTCGGCGATGCCTTCGTGAGTGAGAGTTGCACGCTTTTTATCGAGTTCAATCTCGTAATATTGAGTGTACTGATCTCGATGTTCCTCTAAGGATGGCAGTTTCTCTTTTGCTTCCTTCAGGGATGCTTGCATCGCAGGGATTGTTGATTTATCAACTGCGTTTCTGATGTCCCCTTCTAGACCACTAATTTTCACCAAACAAGATTGCACTGATTGGTCTGCTTCTTCCCAGGGCTTCTGCTTCTGTAGCAAATGACGTGCTAGCCGACCTGCGAGTTCGTATCTCGGTTGCCCCTCGTGAGCAGCACCAGAAATGATAAGCGGAGTCCTCGCTTCGTCAATGAGAGTCGAGTCGACTTCGTCAACAATTGCGATCTGCCGTCTTTTCTGCACTTGTTCCTGCGGGCTTTGTTTCATGTTGTCACGCAAATAATCAAAGCCAAACTCTGATGTCGTTCCGTACACGACATCACATTGGTAAGCGAGTTGTTTGAGTTGTGGATGTTGCATGTGCTGAGGATGAATAGCACCGACAGTCAAACCAAGCATTCTAAAGAATGGGAATGTCCAGTCGCGGTCACGTTGAACAAGATATGAGTTGACTGTGACAACATGCACTTGTTTATCTTCAATCGCTGAGAGATAACACGCAAGCGGAGCAACAATTGTCTTACCTTCACCTGTTTTCATCTCAGCGATACGCCCTTCGTATAGAACAACCGCACCAATGAGTTGCACATCAAACGGCCTTGCGCGGAATGGTGGTTTTGATTGTGGATATAACTCACGAACTGCGTCATAGAGTCGAGTTGGAACATCAACAAATTGCCAAGCAGGCACTGGCTCAACGCAACCAAGCAATTCCCTGTCAGGATTCCGCGGCTCAGTTGAGTCGATGATTGCCTTTGTATCGTCGTACAACTTTCGATCGGCCTCATTTAACTGAGATGCATCAAACTCATGAACTGGATTAAAGATGTTTCGAATGCCAACAGCTCTATCCATTGCCTCTCTTGCGACAGCGAACACCTCTGGAATCATGTCACTTGCTGATTCGCCATCTTTGATTCGAGTTCTAAATTCTTCTGTTTTTGCTTTGAGTTCACCATCGCTCATGACACGTATTTCGGGCTCGAGATTCGATACCTGATCTACGAGTTTCATGTATCGCTTTACTAACCTGTCATTACGACTACCGAAAAGTTTTCTGCCGATGGAACCTACAACTGGAACGCCCATTGCGTCACCTCATCTATCTATTCTGAACTATGTAAAAATGGAAAATTAAAAAAACAACGAATCACACGACTGCAGCAGGCGGCGGCAAGTTGTGCAATTCGTTGATTTCAATCTGAGTTGCGATTTCAGAATCTACCCACAATAAATCTTGTTGAGTATCATCGAATCTGCTTGTCATTGAAGATTGTTCTTCAACGTTACTTTGAGCGTGGCGAAGGGCTGTTACGACGAGGACCGATTGCGTTCCACTCGATTGCATGAACGCTGCTCCTCCAAAACAAAACAGGAGAATCAGGAATGCAGTAGCTGAACTACACTTGTCAATTCGCATTGGGATAGTATACCCCAATAAATGCGCTAAGCCAGAAAACTGTAAGGAAGCTCACTTGTCCACAGAAAAAGTAGAACTCAATGTCTCTGAAATGAATTGCGCAGCGTGTAGCAGTGCTGTAGAGCACGCACTGTTGAGGGGTACTGGCGTCAAGGAGGCAAGCGTTGCGTTTGCAACTGGCAGAGCAATTGTGAAGGGAAATGCCCTGAACGCTGATGAACTTGCTGAAATTGCCACCAACGCTGGCTACCCAGCGACAACTGTTGACGAAGGCATCGACCCCGCTGCGATGGCAAGCGAGTTAGAGCAACAACAGTTGAAAAATGCTCGGGATTGGAAACGCAGAGCAATCATAGGACTCACGATTTGGGTGCCAGCTGAAACACTTCACTGGACTGCGCACCCACTTGGACTTCAGGGACCTTGGCTGAGTTGGGTCATGCTCATTGCATCAACTGTTGCCATGTTGTGTGTAGGAACAGGATTCATAACATCAGCCATCAGTGCCGCAAAACGAAAACAGACCAACATGGACACGCTGATTTCGATTGGCGCGTCAGCTGCTTACGGGTTCTCACTCTTTATCTTTGTCGCCCAACAACTTGGATATGAAGCAAACCATGAAGTGTACTTCACAGAAGCTGCTGCCCTTCTAGCCATTATCAGCTTGGGTCACTGGCTTGAAGCATCTTCAACTGCAAAAGCGGGCTCTTCAATTCGCGAGTTACTCAACATGCAACCAGATGTAGTAGAGTTGCAACTTGACGATGGCACAACGAAACAGATTCCATCAGGAGAAGTCGAAGAAGGTGCAAGGATCATTGTAAAGCCAGGCAGCAGGATTCCAGTTGATGGCATTGTCATTGAGGGCGCAAGCGAAGTTGATGAAGCAATCGTCACAGGAGAAGCCCTACCTATTCCTAAAGAAGTTGGTTCACCTGTCATTGCGGGTTCAATGAACACAACTGGCAAACTTGTTTTGCAAACAACTGTTGACGGTAAGCACACAACTATTTCTAGAATCGCGTCACTTGTCACAGAGGCACAATCAAGCAAAGCAGGCATGCAACGACTCGCAGACAAAGTTTCTGGAGTGTTTGTGCCCATTGTTTTATTGATTGCCCTCGCAACTGTCATGACTTGGTCATTCCTAGGAGAAATTGAGATTGGCATCGTTTCGGCTGTCACAGTGCTCGTTATTTCATGCCCGTGCGCACTCGGGCTAGCAACTCCAATGGCGGTAATGGTTGCAACAGGCGAGTCAAGTCTCCGCGGCATCTTGGTCAAGAATGCTGCTGCTCTTGAACTTGCAGGTATTGCAAAATCATGCGTGTTTGACAAGACTGGCACGCTCACTGAAGGAAAACCATTTGTGACTGCAATTCGGCCCAGCGAGGGGTTTACAGAAACTGATGTGCTCGCAACCGCAGCATCCATTGAATCGAGTAGTGAACACCCCATTGCTCATGCCATCTTGAAAGAAGTATCAGACAGAAACATCTCCTTTACAGAAGCAACTGAGTTTAATGCCACTCCAGGCATCGGTGTTGAGGGCGTTGTTGACCAGCAAAAGATTTCTGTATTGCGAGACAAGGATGCTACTTGTAGAGTTGAACTCAATGGCAATCTTGTTGGCACAATCACTGTGAATGACAAAGTGAGAGACGAAGCGAAGAGCACGATTACAGAACTTCAAAATGCAAACATTGAAGTGCACATGCTTTCAGGTGACCGAATCCAAAATGCAAAAGCAGTTGCTTCTGAACTTGGAATTCATGAACGCAATGTTCATGCGGAGGCCTCCCCTGAAGACAAATCAAGAATCATCGCTTCAATACCAAAACCAAACATCATGGTTGGTGATGGCATTAATGATGCAGCCGCACTAGCATCCGCTGATGTGGGTATTGCAATCGCTTCTGGGACGAATGTCGCGATTGACAGTGCATCTATTGTTATACCTTCCAATAAAATTCAATCGACTATCGTCACAATTGATATTGCACGCAAAACCCTCAAAGCAATCAAACAGAACCTATTTTTCGCCTTTATGTACAACACTGCAGCAATTCCACTTGCAGCACTTGGATTATTGGGGCCACACGGACCGCTTATTGCAGCGATTGCGATGGGTTGTAGCGACATTACAGTGATTGGAAACGCTGTTCGACTCAAACATAAACTGAGAAAACTCCGTAGAACTCAATAACAATGGCAATAGTCAAACTTGAACTTCCGTTGTACGATGGTTCATAGCGAATTGACAATATTGGAGTTCAGTTAATGAAAACGCCCTTAGACCAACTCAAACCAAATGAGTTTGATGAACAAAAAGCGAAACATTTGTTACTTCGCTCTGGGTTTGGGGGAACTGACAGACAGATCAAGGCGATTACAAATCTGGGGCTAGAAGGTGCTGTTGATTACATCATCGATTACGACAAGTTAACAGACAAAGAACCAATTCGCGGTGATGAGTTTGACCCTGACATCATGAGACCAGCAACTCGTTCTGAACGACAGAGCATGCGACAAGCGAGGCAAAGCGGTGATGAAACTCTACTTGAAGAACTTCGACAAGAACGACAGCGAAGACAACGTGCTGATCGAAAGCAAATCGAAGAGATGGAGCGGTGGTGGTTCAAACGGATCGTGGAAACACCAAAACCATTCCAAGAAAAAATGACACTCTTCTGGCATGGCCACTTTGCAACTGGGTATCGAGCAATTGAAAACAGTTATCACATGTTTCTTCAAAATAACATGTTCAGAGAGCACGCTCTTGGCAACTTCAAAGAAGATTTAGTCCGCGGCATCATCCATGACCCTGCGATGATTAAGTATCTCAACAATGATCAAAATCGAAAGAGCTCACCAAACGAAAATCTTGCAAGAGAACTCATGGAGCTCTTCACTCTTGGGGAAGGTGAAGGATATACAGAAGACGATATCAAGGAAGGCGCGAGAGCACTTACTGGTTACAACATAGAAGATGATGAGTTTGCATTTAGAGCAAATTTACATGACACCGGCACCAAAACCATCTTTGGGCGAAGAGGCACATATGATGGCGATGATTTTGTTGATTTGATTTTCACTCGAAAACCAGTTTCTACATATGTCATCGAAAAACTGTATCGCTTCTTTGTCAACGATTTGCCTCACGGACCTACAAAATCTTCCAAAGCGTTTGTAAATCAACTTGGCAATTTGTTTAAAAGAAGAGATTGGGAACTTAAACCAATCATGCGAGCATTGTTCATGTCGGAACATTTTTATGCCCCTGAAAACATGAACTCAATCATAAAGAGCCCACTTCAACTGATTGTCCAAGCAGTTCGCACGCTCAACACTCCAAACCGATCAAAGATCATCCAAACACTGGTCGTTGCTTCAGACCTTATGGGACAACGGTTGTTTGCTCCCCCATCTGTAAAAGGATGGGATAGCGGGCGCTCCTGGATTAATACTTCAACGATGTTCGCAAGACAAAACACCATCCTGTATCTACTCACAGGATTAAGACCTGATGGCTATGGATGGGAAGCAGACCAATCTCCATTTAATGCCATGTCTCTTGTTGAGGACCCAGAAGGAGAACCAAGAGATATTGCGAAACAACTCATGTCATCGGTCTTAGCAGTTGATCAACCAAACAAAGACCGCCTGAGTTCATTAACAGATTTCTTAACTACCCAGAACAATCAAATTAACAACCAAACAATTACTGGCGTACTCACGCTCATTACGGCAATGCCGGAATATCAATTATGTTGAGGTACTTCTATGTCTGACCATCATCACGACCATGATCATCATTGCGAAAGTACGGGGAATGGCGAAACTTACAGTCGCCGCCTGTTCATGCAACAGGGCATGGCCTTTTTATCGATGGCGACTACTGTGCCAATGTTTATGCAGCAATCTGCAAAAGGCATCATGCTTCCAGTTGGCTCCCTTGTCACATCTCAAGCAGGAATTCCTGAAGACCGCGTACTCGTGGTCATTCAGCTAGCTGGTGGCAACGATGGACTTAACACAATCGTGCCATTTGAATCTGATGCATACTTTTCAAGTCGTCCTCAAATAGCGATCGGCAAGCCGGGCTCAACACGCCAAGCTGGAGGTGCAGCGCTGGAACTTCCAAACCAAGAGAGTTTTGGGTTACATCCAAACTTGACAGGGTTGCGTGAACTCATCGATAGAGGGCATGCTTCTATCATCCAAGGCGTTGGATACCCGAATCCAAATCGCTCTCACTTTACTTCAACTGACATCTGGCACACAGGCAAGACAAGTGCACAAGGGTATGGTTGGCTTGGTCGATACTTTGACAACACATGCGCTGGCGCACCGTCGCATAATCAAAAGGGCTCCATTGCTATTGGTAACAAGGCCCCTCTCGCCTTGTACGGCAAAACTCAAAAAGCAGTGAATTTTGAAACCGAAGAACTCTTTAAGTGGGCTGGGACAAATGCGAGTAATGCGTTAGAAGATTCGTATGATGAGATTAACCGTGCAGAGTCACTTGATGGTGTAGAAAAAGACAGTCAACTCGACTTCCTTGTTCGAACGGCTCTCGATGCTCAGGTTTCCTCAGATCGAATTCGAGCGGCAGTTTCAAAGAGACCTCTTGTAAGTTATCCAAACAGCAAACTCGCACAGCAACTTCAATTGATTGCATCGATGGTGCGTGCAGATCTACCGACTCGGGTCTATTACGCTAGCTTGGGTGGTTTTGATACACACGCCAACCAAATCGGATCACATGCAAACTTGATGAGACAACTTGGCGATTCACTGCTTGCATTCCAAAACGACCTCGCAAAACAAGGTAATACTGGTAAAGTGACAACAATGGTCTTCAGTGAATTTGGCCGAAGAGTTGCACAAAATGGTAGTTCAGGCACAGACCATGGAACAGCAGCACCAATGTTTGTGATTGGCGAACACGTTTCGCCAGGTCTCATTGGCGAGCACCCATCACTGAAAAAACTCGATCAAGGCGACTTAATGTTTTCAACTGACTTTAGAGAGGTGTACACTTCTGTTTTAAGTGATTGGATGGGAGCAGATGCCAAAGACATTCTTGGAAAGAGTTACAGGAATGCGGACATCTTTAAGAAATCGCTTAACACTTAACTTCACTTTTGAGTGATATGCATCTGAAGCCCAACCACTTCCTCAGATTGCGTTTGACCGTCTGCCCATTCGATATCGATAGATTCAGGGCTTGCATTGTTTGGGAAAGTAAACAACAAGGGCACTGACATAGATGATTGAAACCCCGAGCCGTCATGATTCCATTTGGTTTTAGTTGAACCGTTGTTCATTCGCACAGTTACTTTTGCACCAAGCCCCTTTGTGTTTTGACCTGACCCCTGAAGCGCAAGTTGGAGGGTGTTTGA
>JAKVBR010000130.1 GCA_022447165.1 Phycisphaerales bacterium
TACCCGTTCGTTCTTTGTTTTCAATTCCACCACCGTTGAGCCGTTCAAGAATGTTCAGCGTGTCTTCTAAGGTCAGTGGTTCAAAGAACAACAAGTCACTTGTGTCAAAGTCTGTACTCACTGTTTCAGGGTTGGAGTTCACCATGACTGATTCAAAACCCATGGCTTTTGCTGCAAATGACGCTTGGCAGCAACAGTAATCAAACTCAATGCCTTGCCCAATTCGGTTTGGACCACCACCTAAAATAACGAGCTTACGTTCATCTGTAATGCGGACTTCATCGTCGACATAAGACGAACCATCGACTGCATATAGCGGTTGTTCATACGTCGAATAGTAATACGGCGTTGCGGCTTCAAACTCAGCAGCACATGTGTCAACGAGTTTGTACACCGGCTCAATCATCAATGATTTGCGATACGCCCTGACTTTTAAGATTGTCTCTGTTGAAACTTTGTCAAAATAGAGATACGCAAGTTGCGGATCGGAATACCCTAACTCTTTTGCTCTCGACATGAGTTCTTTGGGCATTTCTTCAAGTGTGCTTATTGCACACAGTTCATCTTCAAACTCAACGAGTTGTTTCAATTGGTCGAGGAACCATGGGTCAATCATGGTTAACTCATGTAAGCGCTCAACGGAGTAACCGCATTTCATTGCGTACCTGATGTAGTACATCCGACCTTGACTTGGCACAGTGAGTTTACGAATCATTGTGTCTTCGTCGATTGGCCATTCGACCTCGGTATCACCGCGACTTGCGCGAAGCCATAAATCATTCTTATCAAGCCCATATCCAAAGCGCTTCACTTCCATCGAGCGAATTGCTTTTTGGAAACTCTCCTTGAATGTCCGGCCAATACTCATCGCTTCGCCCACAGATTTCATCTGCGTCGTGAGCGTTTCATTTGCTTCAGGGAACTTTTCAAAAGTCCACCGCGGCATTTTCGTGACAACGTAGTCGATGGATGGCTCAAAGCACGCTGAAGTTGTCTGAGTAATGTCATTGCGAAGTTCATCGAGCGTGTACCCAACTGCAAGTTTTGCTGCAATGCGCGCAATTGGGAAACCGGTCGCTTTCGATGCAAGGGCGGAACTTCTTGAAACCCGAGGGTTCATTTCAATGACGACGAGGTCGCCATCAGCAGGGTTTACTGCAAACTGAACATTTGAACCACCCGTATCAACACCAACCTCACGCATAATGGCAATCGCGCCATCTCGCATTCGCTGGTATTCCTTGTCCGTCAATGTTTGGATTGGTGCAATCGTGATTGAATCGCCTGTGTGAACACCCATCGCATCAATGTTCTCAATACCACACACAATGACGCAGTTGTCATTTTTATCCCGCACGACTTCAAGTTCGTACTCTTTCCAGCCCAGCAGTGATTTGTCAATCAACACTTGGTTGATGCGAGATGCATCAAGACCACGCTTGACGATTTCTTCAAACTCTGCGCGGTTGTATGCAATGCCGCCACCCGTTCCGCCAAGCGTAAATGCCGGCCGAATAATCGCGGGCAATCCGATCTCCTCAAGGAATGCGTATGCTTCTTCCATTGTGGAAACCGTCTCACTTCTCGCTTGTGACAAACCGGTTCGTTCAACAACCTGCCTGAATGCCTCGCGATCCTCTGCTTTGAAAATCACTTCGCGTGAAGCGCCAATCATTTCAACACCAAACTCTTTGAGCGTGCCAATCTCATCGAGTTCACATGCACAGTTCAACGCGGTTTGCCCACCCAAAGTAGGCAGGAGCGCGTCAATTGGGTGACCCGCGTCAATCTCTTTTTGCAAAACACGCCTGACTGCATCAGGCGTGATTGGTTCAATATAGGTTCGGTCAGAAAACTCTGGGTCAGTCATAATCGTCGCTGGATTAGAGTTAACCAACACAACACGGTAGCCCTCCTCGCGAAGGGCTTTGCATGCTTGAGTTCCAGAATAGTCAAATTCGCATCCTTGACCAATAACGATTGGTCCAGAGCCGAGAATCAGAATCGATTGAATATCATCTCTACGAGGCATACGAAATCAGTTGCTTGCGTGCGCAAACTTGTGGCAGGATAACGACCAAATCGCATCTCGGGTAGGATATATAAGCAGAATGTTGACGATTACTGCCCTATTTATTGTTTGGTGCCTTCTCATTGCGTTGACGCAGTTGATATTCCTACCTTGGCTTGGAAAACGCGTGATGGGCGATGGTCGCACAGCTGCCATTTGGTACTTCAATGTAGCGTATGTCCATGTCATCCACCGATTGATGGCGTATGGGGTAGACATTATTCCTCAATCACTCTATCCAGGACCAATTGTTGTTGTTGCCAACCATCAGAGCCCTGTAGACCCTCTGCTTATTCAATCTCAGTGCAGGTTCAAAATCCGTTGGCTGATGGCTTCGGAGTACATGATTGAGTCGCTCTCCCTCATTTGGGAACTCTCTGAGGCAATCCCCGTCAACCGCGACGGTCAAGATTCAATGGCACTTCGCACAGCATTGCGGCACCTCAAATCTGGTGGTGTGATTGGGCTTTTCCCTGAAGGTCGAATTGAAGGTGGGCGAAACGCCATCCAACCCTTCAATGAGGGCGCAGGCGCAATGATTGCAAAGACGAAAGCGAAAGTTCTGATTGCCACCGTTGATGGCACGCCCATGAACGACGACATCGAAGAAGCGATGTTGGAACGATCGAATTCCGTTGTTCGTTTCATTGATTTCATTTCATTCCCAGAATCTATGAGCGGTGATGAAATAACTTTTGCATTACGAGAGCGTTTTGCCGAAGAAACAGGATGGCCATTGGTAGGATAATTGAGTGATCACGAGAATCAAAGGAAAACTCATCGATGTGCATTCGTGTGAAGCGATGCTTGAAGTTGGCGCATTCACCTATGCCATTCTTGTTCCTGCGGCTGATGTGCCAGCACTCCAATCAAAGATTGGAAGTGAAGTCGAGTTCCATACGATTCACTACTTAGAATCTCAATCCCAAGGCACTTCATTTGCACCGCGACTCATTGGATTTTCAAATGAAATGAATCGCGCGTTCTTTGAACTGTTTACAACAGTGAAAGGCATTGGCAATCGCAAAGCGTTGCGTGCCCTCGTTCGCCCCTTCAATGAAACAGCAACAGCCATTGCACAGCGCGATGTTTCTGCTCTGACGGATTTACCTGAAATCGGCAAGCGTTCGGCTGAAACCATCATTGCTTCTCTCCATGGCAAAGTGGATGAGTTTGCAGGCCAGGCTGATTCGGTCATTGAGTCAACGACTTCCCCGTTCTATAATGATGCCATCGAAATGCTGATGCAACTCGGCGAGTCCCGCAAAGACGCAAGACAACTCGTGAATAAAGTCATTGCCATGGAACCAGATATGGATTCCGCAGACCAAATCGTTCAAGCCACATTCCAATTGAAAGGGAAGTCATGAGACATGCAATGATTATGGCTGGCGGAAGTGGGACTCGACTTTGGCCAATGAGCCGCGGGCAAGAACCCAAACAACTCATTCCGCTCTTTGATGGGGTTTCGCTTTTAGGGATTGCTGCAAAACGACTCGATGGTGTAGTCCCAGAATATTGTCAGTGGGTGTGCGCTGGTGCTACTCACTCTGAATCAATCTATCGCGCTGTCCCAACGCTTCAGCAAGGGCATCTCATAGGCGAGCCAATGGGAAGAGACACACTTAATGCAGTTGCACTGACCGCTGCGGTCCTTCACCACCATGACAATAACGCAATCTTCGCCGTGCTCACCGCAGACCACATCATCACGCCGCAAGAGGAGTTTGCAAAGTGCCTCGATGCTGGATTCAAGCTTGTTGAAGAAGCAAACAATCGGTTCATCACTTTTGGCATCAAGCCCACATATCCAGCAACTGGTTACGGTTATGTTGAACTTGGCGCGTCAATCGGAGAAAGCGCAAACGAATGTGTCCGATTTGTTGAGAAGCCCGATGAAGCAACCGCTACAAAGTACATAGAGTCGGGCTGTTTTGCCTGGAACAGTGGCATGTTCATCTTCCACGCTGGCACGTTCCTTGAAACGCTGCAACGGGTTCAACCCGAGAACTACAACGGCATTATGGACATCGCGTCGTCGCTCGGCACGCCCGATGAAACATCAACCATTGAACGCGTGTATCAACTCCTTCCAAAAATTAGCGTTGACTATGGCATGATGGAGCCCGCATCTGATGATGATGCAGTTGACATTTGCACCGTTCCAATGAGCGTGACTTGGCTTGATGTTGGTTCCTGGCCGACGTACGGCGAGACGCTTGTCTCAGATGACCGTGGCAATCGCAGCGACACTACTGCGCTCCATCTCGATTCAAACAATGTCCTTGCGGTTTCATCTGACAAACAGCACACCATTACGACAATTGGGTGTGAGGACCTCATTATCGTGCACACACCTGATGCAACCTTGGTGTTCCCCGCAAGTGAAGCGCAGCGCGTCAAGGAAATGCACGCCCTAGTTGATGAATCACTTCAATGAATTACCTCGCAGTCGATTTAGGCGATAAACGAACGGGGCTTGCTGTTGGCGACGAAATCGTTCGCATTGTTCGACCCATTGCTGTCCTAGAGGCGCCAATTGGAAACCAACTCATTCAAGAGATTCACTCCGTCGTCAAAGAGCATGGCGTTGATTGCATTGTGATGGGATTGCCATTAAACATGGACGGAAGCGAAAGCCAGCGAAGTAAACTCACTCGGTCGTTTGCAGAAAATCTACAAGAGTGCATTAAAATTCCAATCATGTTTCAAGATGAGCGCTTAACAAGCGTAGCAGCTGAAGAGCATTTAAACCAAAGCGGCAAAACACACAAACAAAAGAAGAAAGTGCGAGATGCTCTTGCCGCAGCAGAAATTCTTAAAGATTTTCTTCACTCAAACTAATCGTTGATGTAAACCAGAACAGTTGTTCATGTTTTGGAAGTCCATTTGACTCAATGAGTTTTTGCCTGTCATCTGCAATCACAAGTAGCATCGAACAGTTGTCTGCAAATACTTGCGTTATGCATTCAACATCATCAATGCATAACACAGCACAGTCAAAAGTAGCGTTGCT
>JAKVBR010000131.1 GCA_022447165.1 Phycisphaerales bacterium
AGCCGGTTTAGGGGTTGCCAAATGACGCTTGTGTATGACGGAACAAATGTAAATGAAGGGTTCACCGCTCCACATGTAATGTGCATCTTCACAGGACCACACAAAAGCGCGGATGATGAGATTGTCGAACGCGTGAGGGCATCTTCGGGTGCACGGGATATCCTCGTCATCTCAAGCGATAACGCCATCAGCAAAGCAGTTAGAGCTGCCGGCGCGCAATGCATGAAATCTCACCACTTCTTGACGCTGCTCATTGAAGACAGCCGATTGCCAAAGGCAAAGCGAACGCAGCGACCATCGGGGCTTTCTGCGAAACACGCAAGCGATTGGAAGACAATTTTTGATATCGATGACTCGTTCATTGATGACATGGCAGATGAGGAACTGCCAGCGCACCTTCATCGCACAAAAAAGATAGACACCTCAAAACCGGAGCCGGTTCAACACAAGTCAAAGAAGAAGTCAAAAGATAAAGATAATGATGCCATGCCACCTTCGCTCATCGATGAAGCACGAAGATTGCTAGACCCTTAGGGCTGGAGGCGAGTCAATGACCACGCTTGGTCAAAGGTGTATTTCAAGCGGTCATGCAATCGTCCATCTCCGCCCTGCCAAAACTCTATTGAATCAAGCGAGACGCAGTATCCACCCCAAAATGGTGGTCTTGGAATTGGCTTGCCATCCCACTTTTCGTCAAGTTCTTCAACGCGAGACATCAGGGCATCTCTGTTTTGAAGCGCTTTAGATTGGTCGCTAGCCCAAGCCCCAAGTTGGCTCAGCCGTTGGCGCGATGCAAAGTATTCATCTGAAATGTCATCAGACACTTTTGTCGCTCTTCCTCTTATACGGATCTGTCTTGCGAGCACATCCCAGTGAAATAGAAGCGCGACGTGATTGTTTTGCTCAATCTCGTTTGCTTTATCACTGTTGTAGTTTGTAAAAAAGAGAACACCATCTTCCGAAAATGATTTCATCAGCACAATTCGAGAAGCAATGTGACCATTTGCTTGGCACGTTGAAAGTGTCATCGCTAAGGGATTTTCTGTCGTTACAGCTTTTTCTGCTTCATCGAACCACGTTTTTGCGATTTCAATGGGTGATGGGGGTGGGGCTTGAAAATCCATGTCGCTCATTCATCCTTCAGTGTAATAATTACTCATAGAATACCTTTGTCAGATTAGTTCGTGCACAGGAGTGTTGCAATGCATGAAAAACGAAACTTTATTCTGGTGATTCTGCTGACGTGTGGTGTGCTATGGTCAGGATATGAATGGTGGTACACAGGTGACGAGGGGTTCATTTTTTTCAGAGTGGTAGCTCCTCTCATTACACTCGGACTCGGCGCATGGCTGACTTACGCCCTCACACTTGAAGATCAACTTCCTGACCACCTCGGTGAAATTATTGGCGCTCAGTATTTTGAAGCAGACGGAGTTTGTATTTTTCCAGTGATTCGAAATCCTGAAGCGGGTCCTGAGCTTTCCATCTACTATCAAAACCGCTTTGAGAACCCATGCTCAGTTATTGTTCATCTTCGTCCCACAACTGATTCATTTGTGGTCATTGAGGGCGCATCAGATGTGCACATTGCGTTCACAGTAGGCGGCGGTGATGTTGGAATCATCCATCAACCCATTTTTGTTCCGCAGCACATGCGAGGTGAAATAGTAGAACTTCACATGGTTGCTGTCAGCCACTACCCACGAAGTCATGGTGGAGAAATGCGTAGGCATGAGGGAATAAGTTGTGGACAAATGGAAGTCGACTGGGCGGGAAATGCGATGCGAGTTGGTGCTCACGAAGTTGATGGAACAATTGAACTCATCAATCCAGTAACGCTTCATCTTGCCATGCCAAAAGCGTGCAAAGACTCAGGGTCTTTGCAACGCACTTGGCGACAAGAATTGTTGTTTACAACTTAAAGTTACATCGTGTAAACGATGTCTAACGCGTTACCGAGACGTTCATGCATGTCTTGGAGATGCGCTTGAGTGTATGTATCAATTGCAGCACCGGAACTGAGAATCTTGCTGATTCGGTCGTAGAGTTGCTGTGTGTGATACAACGCAAGGGTTCGAACTGGTCGACTGATGTTCACTTTCCCTGTGGAGAGCCCAACAAGGCGGTCAGCCATTTCTGCTTGCAAGTTTCGACGCATTGATGAAATCATCGGCTCACGATTTGTATACGAACCATCTGTCTCATCGATGCCTGCAAAAATGGAAGTTGTTAATGTGTTGAAAATCTCCGCAACGGTGAGCGCGTCTTCATTAGAAGGAACTCGGAACTCGTTGTCATAGACCATGCCGAGTCGGCTTGGCGACAAGATTGCTGAAAGTAGTGAGGCTTGAGCGCCTAAGATTTTGTCATGGATTGGCCAAGTTGCTTCGCCTCTGTCGCCACCATTGTCTGACCATTTGTCGACATTAAAGTGGGTCAGTAGTTCAGGTGAAAGCCCATATGCATCTTCATCAAAGATGTTTTCAATGATGAAACTCAACGCTGCACGCTGCTGTCCCACAGCAACAGGTGTCACAGGTGCTTGCTCTTCATCTCCAAAGTCGCCCTTCTTATTACGGTTGA
The DNA here is from genome assembly GCA_022447165.1 of Phycisphaerales bacterium. Taxonomy (GTDB): domain Bacteria; phylum Planctomycetota; class Phycisphaerae; order Phycisphaerales; family SM1A02. Next base: position 2,584 of record JAKVBR010000131.1, read on the forward strand.
CATGTGCACCGCCAATCCAGTCAGCAAGCATTGACGCCATTGATGTTTGCATGCGGAAAGTTGAATCATAACCACGTTTGGCTTTTGACCAGCTATCGCCCTCTTTAACGATATCAGTAAGTAAACTTTCACGTAATTGCTTAACAATTCGCATTTGATTCTCTGCAAAAGTCAGAGGCTCTTTACTAAAGTCATACCGCTTCGCAAGTGGATCTGGACCACTTGTGTCTTCATCTGTCAAATATGCATGAGCCGGATCACTTGCTTTCTTTAATACATCGTCAAGATTGCCTGTTGTATAACCATACTCAATTGCCCAATAATCATATGGACCAATATCAATCATTGCATAGTCACCCTGTACTTCACCAGTATCTGCATTGAAGTTTAATGGTATGTAATCCATAACTGAAGATGCAAATGCTTTATTACCTAGCAACGCATTCGAATTGATTTCTTCCATTGTGTAAAGACTTGATGCTTTAAAGTTGTGTCTAAGCCCAAGCGTATGCCCAACTTCGTGACAGACTAAATCCGCAAGAAGCGGCCCAATAAACCATTCTGGAATTCCATCCAGTGAATCTGCGGTAACACGATTATTTGTAGAGTTAAAAGAATCAGAGTCAAGTAAATTTTGCGATTCAAGAGTTAATCGAGCAAATGACATTTGATTAGCCAATTGATAGGCTGCAAGACAACCGTGATGCTCACATCCAATCCAACCAGCGATCTCAGCCAACTCTTCATTGCTCGCTAAAATCGGATCTAACGTTTCAATTGCCGGATCATAGGAAGGATCTTTTTTGCGATTTTCTCGCTCAGCAAGGATTTGCTTCGCTTCTGAAGGACTCGCCATGCGGATACGCGGATCCCAACTCGGGTTCTCTTCAAGCCACTGTAAATCTTCAGGTGTAAACGCGCTCATTGCTTCTGTTGAAAGCGGAGTTTGGTTATACCAACGCCAAAATGCACGAATCCAACCATCTGTGAGCACGATGTCAGCATCAAGAATTTCACCGGTCATTGGGTGAGCGCGTGATGGACCAATTGCTGTTGCAACATCATTGAGGAGCCATCGAATAAAGTTGTATCGCACATCCTCTGGATCCTTGTCCATATGCGCGCCTGTTGCTGAATCTTGGTAGTAGACTTCAATCGCATTATCAATGCCAACTTTTTCAAACGCTTTATTCCAAAAGAGAGCACCGTCCCGGACCCAACGACGGTAACGAACTGGGACTGTATTTTCTATATAAAACACAATTGGTTCTTTTGGAGGGCTCAATGTTAAACTTGGATCGCGTTTTTGCAAATCCCAACGATTGATGTACCTAACCCATTTGTTCTCATCATGGAACTGATTGAGGTCTCTATATGAAGTTGTAAAGTAACCAACACGAGTATCTGCTTTGCGTGGTTTATAACTTCCCTTTTCAGGCACTTCACTAATTGAATAATGAATAGTTTTATATTGACCACCGGAAGTTGGCATTTCAAAGGCTACTTCCATATTTTGCGGAAATGATTTTGCTTTAGAAATACTTGCAAGCCTGCTATTCGCTCCACTTGCAACTGAACCTGCAACTTTAGAAGCGTTGCTAACCAGAAGCGAATCCAGATCTATTACTGGCTGCCCACTAGGTCCAGTAGCAATAATTGGAACATCAATCAAAACACTATCAGTAAAAATAGTGTCTACTCCATCTTGAGATGTTTTATCGCCGCTTGAACGCACTGATATCTCAGGTTCAATAATTGCAATGCGATCACCATATTTCTTGAAATATACATAGGCTTCATTTCCCTGAAGACCAGCAAACATAACCCCGGCTGATGGAGTGACTGCAATAAAAAACTTCTTGCGTTCCCACCCACGAGGAAGTTCCGCAAGTAGTTGATTCTCTTTATAGTTTGCCCACAAGTCAAACAGTGGTGATTGTCCATTGATCGTCGAAACGACTCTTGAATACCCCTTGTTCACCTCATCAAACTTCTTTGGAGCTGCATCAATCGATGTTGTTGCAACGCTCACGATGAGACCTGATAACAGGAGTGACTTACTTTGTAAAAATGATTTCATGCTGGGTTGTCCTTTTCTTTCCTTCTCAATACGCACGAAGATGTGCACTTGGTTCAATGTTTTTCGCCTGAAATGAGGGCATCGGCAAGCGCGTAAACAACGCTCTAAACAATGAAACCAAGAGTCCACTATTGTGGTTCTCGGACGTAGAAATTGCAACCCTAAAAGTTGAAATTACTCAAGCGGAGTGACGTTTGAGGCCTGTTTGGCTCTGAAGTC
>JAKVBR010000132.1:0-1050 GCA_022447165.1 Phycisphaerales bacterium
CTTCACCAATCTTTTTCGCTGTGCCAGATGCTTTCTCAAGCCCTGTTTTCAGGTTATCTTTAGAGATTGCACCATGATCAATGAGAATCTCACCTATTTTTCGACGTAATTTTCGTGCCATAAGAAATGAAGGGATGAATCGCTGTATGACGCATAGTATCATCCGTCAGAGACCTTGAAGCCAACTTTTCCCCTTTTTAATCATGAATAACTCATCCCTCAACATCCTCCTTACGATGGGAGCAACAATTGAACCCATTGACCCAGTGAGATACCTCTCAAACTGGATGTGCAATTGCTTTAGCGGCAGCATCTGTAGGTCACAAAGTCACCGTACTCCATGGCAAACAATCACTAAAACCTCAAAAGCACCCAAGAATCACAACCACATCTTTTGACTCAACAAGAGATTTAGCTGCAAAATGCGGAGAGTATTGGCCTTCGCAAGATGTACTCATCATGGCAGCCGCAGTTTCTGACTACACCCTCGTTGGGGGGACACGAGATAAGAAAATTCGTCGAACTGAAGGTCAAACCCTTGAGTTAGTTTCAACAGATGACATCGTTGCTCATTTAGCCAAATCGAAGAGAGAATCCCAGCGAGTCATTGCATTCTCATTGGCTTCACATGTTGAACTATTGAACATTGCGGAAGAAAAGCTCAACAGAAAATCAGTGGACGCAATCATCGCCAATCCACTCAAGACTATGAACAGTAGTGACATAGAAGGCGTCATGCTTACAAGCGCTGGGAAGAAACTTAGCCCTGAACAAAGTGTGAGCAAAGCCGCATTTGCTCAATGGCTTGTTTCGATCTTGCCCGAACTTTATAAATGAGCCCTTACTAAGCGTAATACGATATCATGTGCATCTTTTCAAATGCACGATATCCCTAAACCAAACAAGATACTAGTCGCAATCTCAGTTGCAATCGCAGGCCTCATCACTTTGCTTTTAGCACAGTGGCTCATGAGTGACCATGGCGATGCTCACGGTCATGCCGCTCATATGCCCCATTACTGGGGGATTGGCATCATGCCGTTCCTTGCA
>JAKVBR010000132.1:1060-2720 GCA_022447165.1 Phycisphaerales bacterium
GAATCGAACGCGAACCGCTTCTTTGTAGCAATGTTGTGTGCTGGCGCAACAATTTTATATCTCTTCCTCACGCATAAGGAAGACATTGGACCAAGTTTGAACCACGCAATCATGCAAGATTACATCCCGTTCATCATCTTGCTCTTTAGTTTGTACGTTATTGCGGGCGGCATTCACCTCTCCGGAGATTTAGAAGCAACACCACTGACAAACACATCATTTCTCGCTGTCGGCTCAATCATTGCGAGTTTTGTTGGAACAACCGGCGCAAGCATGCTTCTGATTCGCCCAATCCTCAAAACGAACTCTCAGCGAAAACACATCATTCATACAGTTGTCATTTTCATTTTCCTTGTGAGCAACATCGGTGGCACACTGCTTCCAATTGGTGACCCACCACTTTTCCTTGGATACTTGCGTGGTGTTGATTTCTTATGGACACTGAACCTCTGGCCAATGTGGGCAACCACATGCGGGATTTTGCTCGTTGTTTATTACATCTGGGATTCTATTCTCTGGCGAAAAGAAGGCGACTTGTCACATCTCAAAGACGATTTGCAAGTTCATCCCATTCGCGTTAGTGGACTGATCAACTTTGTATATATCGGTGGCATTGTTGTTGCGGCTGCCATCATCGACACAAACAAAACATTGCCATTCACTGAGTGGAAACCATTTCCCTACTTGAGAGAACTCGTCATGCTCGCATTTGTAGGTCTTTCACTTGTTTCAACAAGCAAAGCAATCAAAACAGCGAATAACTTTACGTATGGCGCAATCCTAGAAGTTGCTGCGTTGTTCTCGGGCATCTTTATCGCGATGCAAGTTCCATTGACTATCTTAAGAGCAAGTGGCGAAGCAATTACTGCCACACTCAACCAACCATGGCAGTACTTCTGGGCAACCGGCACACTGTCTAGTTTCTTAGATAATGCGCCAACCTATGTCGTCTTCTTCAAACTTGCTCAATCTCTTCCATCTGATCAAGTCATGGAAGTCAACGACGGATCTGTTCCAATTGCGTTACTCGTTGCGATCAGTTTGGGCTCCGTCTTTATGGGTGCAATGACGTACATTGGCAATGGGCCAAACTTTATGGTGAAAGCAATTGCGGAACAAGAAGGCGTAAAAATGCCCTCTTTCTTTGGGTTCATGTTTAAGTACAGCATCCCAGTACTCGTTCCAATTTTCATTTTGGTCACTATTCTGTTCTTACTGTAGAACAGCAAAGTTAGAATAGAGACATGATTACTGTCAACGGAGAACAACATGAACAACTGAGCGACGACTCACTTGAAGCGCTCATTGAACATTTAGGTCTCAAAGACCAACTCTGCGCAGTAGAGGTTAACAAGACATTGATACCATTCAAAGAACGGACAACAACAACGATTAAGGACGGTGACACAATTGAAATCGTGTCACTTGTCGGAGGCGGATAAAGCCATGACAACAACAATCCAAGAAACAGCAATTCCAGCACTACAACTTGGCGATATATCGCTGACAAGCAGACTTGTTGTGGGCACTGGCAAATATCCAGATTATGAAATGATGGAGCATGCACTTGAACAAAGTGGGTGTAGCGCCGTCACCGTTGCTGTTCGAAGAGAACGCCTCGTCGACGACCAAGGTCGCTCAATCCTAGATTTCATTGATA